>WQRL01000294.1 GCA_009786775.1 Oscillospiraceae bacterium | reverse complement strand
CAAACCACTTCCAACGAGCCCTCCGCCATCTGTCATGCGGGCCGGGCCTCCGATATAACCGACAGATACCTCGACATCACTTAGGCCTCTATACACGCCGGGCGGGAGCCCGGCGGTTATATTTGCGTCAGAAATTAGACAAACTCCATCCAAGCCCTTGCAGGCCATAGCCATTTTAACAGCAATGGGCTCCACATGTTCGCCGTCAAGTATAAAATCAACACTGACGGCTCTGTCGGCCATTATTGCCTCAACCGCCCCGCATGCCCGCCTTCCGGGTTCAGTTTCAACAGGATAGGGAAAAACATCGTAAAAATGCGTGGCATGCAAAGCTCCGAGGGATATAAAGCGTTCAGTTTGTTCAGGGCTGGCGCAGGTATGGGTGATAAAGGCAGGAAATCCCCCCGAAGTAAAAAGCGGCATAAGCTCTTCAAGCTCTTGAATTTCAGGAGAGATTGCAAAGGCTATACTGTATGGTGAAGCCGCACTCAGCAATTCTTTGACGCGCTTCGGTGAATAGTCATTTAGAACATGGGGAATAGCTCCGGTAAGTTTCAAATAATGCCCTTCAAGCATGAACCCGAGAATGTGCGCCCCCTCTCCCCTGGCCTGTGAGAGCTCGCGCAATAGTGCAGTGTCATCCCTCTTAGGAGTTACACATGCCAAAAATCCTGTAACCCCGTAATGCGGCAAGGTCAAAGATAGTGCTTCAAGCGCAGAGGTGCCGGAGTCGGCCAAGTGCCCATCCGTGCCGTGAATATGCATGTCAATATAGCCGGGTACAAGGTAGTTCCCCGCAGCATCTAACGTAGGAATGTTTTCAGGGATGCCCTGCCCTACGGATTTTATGACACCGTTTTCCACAACTACACATTTACCCGGAAAAACCTCGCCGTCAGTGACCACTGAGGCATTTATAACTGCAAATTGTTCCATTATGCACCCCTCCGAGAGCTACTGAAATTTATGACGGTAATATTCCTCAATATAAATAACGCCTTGTTTTGTAATTTCATTAATTAGTGCCCTACCCTTTTCGGCAGTTGCATATGTTGGATCTCCGAAAAGGCCTGTTTTTGTATTTTGTAATCCCCAAGTGGAAACAGGCCCGCGAAGGATTGAGTTACAACGCACGGCGTCAACATTTGTATATTCATCTTTATTTACCAGTTCGGGAGCTATGGCTAAGATTAGTGAGGTTTCCCACTCTCCGCCATGTATATCGCCCTGCGGATCATCCTTGATCTCGGCGTAGAGCTTTGCAGAAAGGGCATATGGGGAGAGCGTCATAACATAAACCCCGTGCTTGTCGGCGATTTCTCTCATAGCCAGCCGAAGCAGGCAGTCATGGTTTCCGTGACAATCCAGCATAACTATTTTCTTAAAGCCCATTAGAATAAGTGAATCTAATATGTTGAAAATATAGTCAGTAAATGTGCGGGGGTTAATATTTGGGCAACCCGACCAATTGCGTACTACCGACATAGAAAATCCATAGTCGATGGTCTCCATAACCAGGATTGGAATTCGGTCTGAAAGCGCTTTTCCCAGCTCGTCCCCGGATGTTTTTGCTATCATCGCATCAGTTGCCACAGGCAGGTGGCGTCCGTGCTCCTCAGTTTGCCCGATGGGCAAAAGCACAACAGCATCATCTGCTATATACTTCTCCAGCTCAACCCAACTTTTATCACCGAAATAAAATGACTTTGACATATTGTAACCATTCCTTTCATTTTGCTCAAATACACAAGGCCATAAATGGTCATAAAGATATTGTGCATGAGCGATGGTTTCGCGCAAGCGGTTTCCGCTTGCGCGCTTGCTTATTTAACTCAGCTCAAAAACTGACCTGAGATTTTTCATATATAGCTTATATTGCTCAACATGCCGGCTTCTGCGCTTCTGATCCGGCTCCCAAACCCTGCTTGCATCAAGAGTGAAATTTTCAAGCCCTAACGCTTTTGCTGCAAGTTTTGCCGCACCGAAAGACCCCATCTCCGGTGTTGAGAAAGAATTAATTGCGCAGCCTGTTATATCAGCCAAACTCTGACAGATAAAAGCACTCTTACTCCCGCCGCCGAACAAACAAAGTTCATCTACCCTCACTCCCGCCTTGCGCGCACTGCAAAGGTTTGTGTATATCTCCATTATAACACCTTCGAAAATTGCGCGCACGAGCTCGGCTCTGCTAGTCCCAAGAGTCAGTCCGGTAAAAACACCGCGCGAATCAGCATTGTGCGGGGTTCCGGCTCCTTGAAGAAACGGATAGAAAAAAACTCCGCCGGAATTTTCGCAGCTCTGCGCTAAGGCATTCATATCATCAAGGCTCAAATCAGGGAAAAACAAATCCCTGCCACGGTTTATTGTAGCTCCTGCGGTATTTACGCATGCTTCAAGAACCCATGTGCCAGGTTCTATGAAAGGAAAGGCGGCAAATTGAGATATCTGATGGGGCGCATAATCAATTAAGAACTCCATTGCGGCGGCAGTTCCAAAGGATATTGTAGCCATACCCGCTTGAAGGTTTGCACCGTATGCTGCAACCTTCTGATCCTGCCCGCCGGTTATGACAAGAGTAGAATCAGGGAGCCCTGTGAGCTCTGAAGCTCTTTTTGTCAGCTTCCCGGCAGGTGTTCCCGCTTGGCGGATTTCAGGGAGTAGGCCAAGATCAATATTAAAAAGCCTCATAAGGCCGTCTGCCCACCGCCTATCTGTGATATCATACAGCATTGTTCCACTTGCCATCGTATGGTCAGTAACCGCAGTACCGCAGAAATTGGCACAGATATAGTCATGGGGTGTAAGAAGTTTGTGTGTTTGCTCGAAAATCTGCGGCTCATTACGCAAAAGCCATAGGATTTTAGGGAGTGTAAATGCAGGGCTAAGAGGCTTTCCGGTGATCTTGTATAGCTCCTCGGATGTAACCGCCCCGCCTATTATCGCGCTCTCTGATTCGGCGCGGATATCCAGCCAGCTAATTGCATTCCTAAGTGGCCTAAAGGCTTTGTCCACGGGAACTACAGTGATTCCTTGTGAAGAAATTGAAAGAGCCGCAACTTTTTGAGAATCTATCTTGGCTGCCGATAGAGCTCCGCGGATTACGGTTGCCGAAAGCTCCACCCAAGACTCGGCCCTTTGCTCGACAAACCCGGGAGATAGGTTAATCACTCTATCCTCGGCACTGCCGAAGCCTAGAATATTCCCGGTTTCATCAAAAATGGTTGCTTTGACACAAGTGGTTCCCAGGTCAAGCCCGATTATATACCTCATACCC
>WQRL01000293.1 GCA_009786775.1 Oscillospiraceae bacterium | reverse complement strand
CCGCTACGGCACGATTCCAATAGTACGCAAGACAGGCGGCCTGAGCGACACCATCCGCGACTGCCGCACAGGCGAAGGCAATGGGTTCGTTTTTGATGAATACAATGCAGGCGTGCTGCTTGAAACTATAAGGCACGCAGTAGACCTTTATACCTACCATCCGGAAGATTGGAAAAATCTGGTTCAAGAAGCCATGGGCTACGATTTCAGTTGGGATGTCTCCGCCAAAAAATATCTTGCGCTCTACGAGGAGATTGCAAACTGATGGACTATATCTTCGACGAGAGCGACGAGTTTTTCCGTTTTCCCAACACGGCACTCAGTGCTCCCGGCAAGCTGGAGCTGCGCATTAAGCTAAGGCGCAACTCGGCCATAAACCCCAAGGTATTCATTTACCCCGACGGGGGTGAGTGGCACGAAACCCACATGGATTTTGAAGAAGTCCACGGCCAGTACGACATTTATAAAGCTGTAATTGAGTTAAAAGACAAAGGCTTGTACTGGTACCACTTTTTGGTGCAATCCTCCTGCGGCGGGACTTACACAGTTCCCCAGCAGCCCGGCGGCGGCTTTCAAGTTAGCGTTTTCGCCCCTCCGGTTTCAAGACCATCTTGGCTTGATGGCGGGATTATNTACCATGTGTTCGTGGATAGGTTTTACCGCGCAGGGGATGCCCCCTTTAGGGCTGACGGAGTGCAAAGAACAGACTGGGGCGGCCTGCCCTACTTTGAGCCGGACGAAAACGGCATAATGTGGAACAATGATTTCTTTGGCGGGGATCTGCCCGGAGTCATAGCCAAACTCCCCTACCTTAAAGAACTGGGCGTGAGCTGCATTTATTTAAGCCCTGTCTTTGAAGCAGCCTCCAACCACAAATACGACACAGGTGATTTCATGCGGGTCGATGAAGCCTTAGGCGGCGATAAAGCACTTGAGGACTTATGCACACAGGCTCTAGGGTACGGCATGAGGGTAATTCTGGACGGAGTATTTAATCACGTAGGCAGCGAAAGCCGCTATTTTAACCGCAGCGGCCATTATGACAGCCTAGGGGCATACCAGAGCGAAGAGTCCCCTTACCGGAGCTGGTTTAACTTCCACCCTGACGGCACCTATGACTCTTGGTGGGGCATAGAACTGCTCCCCTCCCTCAATGAGAATGAGCCGGGTTACAGGGATTTCATCTGCGGGCCTGGCGGTGTTATAGAACACTGGATGAACAAGGGAGTTGCAGGCTGGCGGCTGGATGTGGTGGATGAGCTTCCTGATTCCTTTTTGGATCCTCTGTGCAGCACAGTGAAACGGATTTCCCCCCAAGGCTATATCGTTGGCGAAGTCTGGGAGGATGCCTCCCATAAAATCGCCTACGGCGTGAGAAGGCGCTATTTCCAAGGAGGGCAGCTCGACAGCGTGACAAATTACCCTCTCAAAAACGCCATTATAGCCTGTATCAAGGAAGGCAATACCGAACAGCTTGCAAGCACCATGTCGGAGCTTGCGAGAAACTATCCTAAACACGTCCTCGACGCCCTGATGAACATTTTAGGCACCCATGACACAATGCGCATCCTCACAGTGCTCGGCGGCTCAAATTTCCCTGAGGGCAGACCTGCAATGTCCAAATATGAGCTGAGCAGCCAGCAACTAGCCCTTGGCAAGAAACGCCTTAAACTCGCCGCCACGCTGCAGTTCACCCTCCCCGGCACACCCTGCGTCTACTATGGGGATGAAGTGGGCATGACAGGGGGCGCAGACCCGTTTAACAGGCGCTGCTACCCTTGGGGGGCTGAGGACACAGAGCTTTTGAAGTGGTACAGGAGCCTTTCAAGTCTGCGCCGGAAGCAAAGCTGCTTTACAGGCGGAGATTACAAGCTCACGGAGGCCCGTGCGGGGTTATTCGCCTTTACAAGGGGCAGCGGCAGCGATAGAGTCCTCATTGCCGTAAATGTTTCAGACGGAAACAGGACGCTCACAGCGCCGGAATTTAATTATGATTTGTTAGATGAAAAATATATTGACACACTTTGTGTCAAAGCGGGAGAACCCGGTGTTTTTGCAATTAGGGCACCACGGTAATCTAAATAGAAAGGGGTCGGTAAATTGATGAACCTCCAAGACAAAAACGTATTCGCAACTTTGTTTATTGATAAGCTGGAATCCATACGCGGAGTTTCCATTGAAGATGCCACAGCGGATGATAGCTATGTAGCTCTCTCATATCTCATAAGGGATCAAATTATGAAGCAAAGGGCTCAGACAGCCCAAAGGACATATAAGAAAGAAAAGAAGAAGCAAGTCTACTACTTCTCACTTGAATTTCTCCTGGGCAGGATGCTTGAGCGCAACATTATGTCGCTGGGTCTCTCCGAGGTCTGTGAGGACACCCTAAAAGGCTTGGGCATAAACATCCAGGAGGTATATGATGTGGAGCCGGATCCCGGACTGGGAAATGGCGGCCTGGGCAGGCTGGCCGCCTGTTTCATGGACTCCATGGCCTTTTTAGGCATACCCGGCAACGGCTGTAGCATACGCTACAAATACGGCCTGTTTGAGCAGAAAATTGTAAACGGCTACCAAGTGGAGCTGCCGGATAACTGGCTGCGCGTTGAGCCCGCCTGGGAAATCAAAAAGCCTCACAGGGCCATCCCCATTAAGTTCTACGGCAATATCCACGAAGAGGAGCGCAATGGCAAAATGATTGTGCGCCATGAAAACTATGAGCCCATAATAGCAGTGCCATACGACATCCCCATCCCGGGCCATGAGAGCGGCACCGTCAACACCCTAAGGCTCTGGTCAGCAGAAGCCACCCAGCAGCTTGACTATGGCTCATTTTCCAGCGGGGACTATCTAAATGCCGTGTCGCGCAAGTATTCGGCGGAAGCCATATCAGAAGTGCTGTACCCCGACGACTCCAACCACCAAAACCGCATGCTCAGGCTCAAGCAGCAGTACTTCTTCGTTTCTGCGGGCATACAGAGCATCATTGACCACTATAGAAGGCACTACGGCAGCCTCCGAAATTTCCATGAATTTGTAGCTATCCACATCAACGACACCCATCCGGCGCTGGCCGTGCCTGAACTAATGCGCATTTTAATGGACGAGGAGGGGCTGGGCTGGAACGAGGCGTGGGACATCACAGTGCGCACCATCTCATACACCAACCACACCATTTTGCCTGAAGCTCTTGAAAAATGGTCTGAAGACTCCTTCGCAGACCTGCTTCCGCGCATTTACAGCATAGTGCGTGAAATAGACAGGCGCTTTGCCCTGC
>WQRL01000292.1 GCA_009786775.1 Oscillospiraceae bacterium | reverse complement strand
TTTGCACTTTTTGCAAAAAAAATCCTTGCGTTGCAACGTTTGATATGCTTCAGCTCTATTAATCTATGTCAAAAACCCGAAGTATGTCAATTAAGAAATAACTGAAATTTAGACTTGCATTTATGCAGACGAAGTGGCATTATAGTAAAATGGCGCGAAACTGTGCGCTATTGACCTTGTTTCAGCAAATTTCAAATTTGGGATGGACATCAAATGCTCAGAAAAAAACATATATTTCTCTTTCTTGTAATCTTATTTACTACACTTATTGCGCCCGGGCTGACCTCCGGTTATCTCGTTGCAAACCCGAGCCAGTCTTCACGTATTGCTACCGCCCATGCTGCTTATTCCCAGCTTCCGCTCAGCGGCAGGGTTGTTATTCTTGATCCCGGCCATGGCATCGGCAGCACAAATGTGTTTCGCGGCTATGATGAGCAGGTTGCTATGCTTGACCTTGCGCAAAGAATGAGGCCCCTTCTTGAAGCCCAAGGGGCTACCGTACTTATGATAAGGGATACCGGGGCTAATGTTTTGCTGCCTGCGCGCTGTGCTATGATAAATATTTGGGCTCTTGAGGCTGTCAGGAGCGTCCGTGAGCAGAGTTCTCTTGCCGAGGCTGCCCTGGCGGAGGAGCTTGCTGAGATAGATGAGTTAATTGGTGTAATGCAGCGCATAATCGACGCCCCTTTTACTTACGGCAGAATTTACATGAACACCCCCTTCGACCCTATGCGCAGCATACACCCAACTTTGCGCAGGGTTCTTGAGCTTCAGGATGAGCCTATAATCGCTGACAATTTCCTTATGATTTCGCTTCATTCAAACGCCACTCCACGCCCCATTGACACTTCGGTAAACGGCGCGATTGTTTTTTTCATATCCAACGCACACCACAATACCCGCAATTACTTCACGGGCTTCTCCCATTCCGCCCAAAGCCGTGAGTTCGCCACAATTTTGCTGCGTCATATCGAAACTGTAGGGTTTAGAAACCTAGGTGCTCAAACTGCCAATTTCTTCGTAATCCGCGAGCACAATGTGCCTGCTGTCCTAGCCGAAAATGGATTTCATACAAACGATATGGACAGGGCGAGGCTTCAAAGTCCTGTTTATATGCAGAGGCTGGCATATGCTTACCGCGATGCCATAGTGGAATATTTTGCAAGGCGCCCAAACCGCCAGGTTCTAGCGGCTGTAACTCCTGCACCGGCTCCCGCGCCTGACCCTGAGCCTGCTCCGCCTCCCCCGCCGGCGGCTTCTCTTGGAGAGGGGCTTGATGTCAACACCTTAGTGGCTGCACGAAGAGATTCTGTCACTTATATTGATGGGGAGCGCCATTATTTTCACACTTTTGAAATAGCCGGTCAAAATCATATCCGTGTCCGCGACCTGGCCTACATACTCTCAGGTACAAATAACCGCTTTAGCGTGTCTTGGAATGCGGCTGACAGGGCCATTCATCTGACGCCCGGCGAGCCTTATGCCGCCGTTGGCGGTGAGCTCACCGAGCTCAGTGCCGAAAGGCTTACGGCCACTGCTCAAAGCGTAAGGCTTATCGTAGGGGGTAATGAGCTAGTTTTCGCCGCTTTCAACTATGAGGGCGACAATTTCTTCAGGCTCCGCGATTTTGCAAATACGCTCGGTTTTCCAATTTTGTGGGATGCGTCAACTAGGGAAATTTTGCTGGGCTCCGGTGCAAACCAGGTGAGGTATTCTATAGCCCCTTCCACAGGGCCTGCGTCGTCTATTAGGATAATTGAGCCTGACAGGCCTCTCGTAGCTTTGACGTTCGATGATGGCCCTAACCGCACCACCAGCGATATTTTGGATATTTTCTCCCGGTATAATGTTCCTGCCACTTTCTTTGTACTTGGCAGCCGTATTGCTGGAAATGGTTCCATTTTAACCCGCATGGACGTTTTGGGTCACGAAATAGCAAATCATAGCTGGTCACATCCTTTGCTTACTTCTGCTTCAACCGCTAGGGTCCGCGATGAGATTATTAATACCAACCACGCCATTGAGGCTGTGATAGGCCGCCCGCCTACTTTGTTCCGCGCTCCCTATGGGGCGGTAAATGCTAGGGTTTACGATATTCTTGAGGAGCTTGAGATGCCCCACATTAGATGGTCTTTGGACACCAGGGACTGGCAGACTAGAAATGCTGATGCAATTTATTCCAGCATTCTGGATCATGTCCAAAACCGTGACATAGTTCTCAGCCACGATATACATGATCAGACTGCCTTGGCCATGGAGCGTGTGGTGCCGTCGCTGATTTATGAGGGTTATCAGTTGGTAACTGTTTCAGAGCTAATGTGTTTCTTCGGCAGGCAGCTACAGCCCGGCCAGTCTGTTTGGCGGGGGTAGCAGGGCTTAATTGGCGCATATCAGATATAGCACTCCGTTAGGCGGTTTGTTAGCTGCCGGCGGGGTGTTTTTAATTTGTGGGCTTTGCATGGGGTGTGCTGTTTTTGGGCTTTGCGGTTCATTGCCGTAAAAAATGGCAGCGGGCGTCTACGGGCTCCACCTGCGCAAAAAGCGGCAGCACGGCTCATCCCAGAGGCTCGCTAACTCGCTTCGCTCAGACAGAGCTCGCCTTTTTCTGGGATTTCGCCTGCTGCCGCTAATTTGCTCCGCTAAGTCGCCCGCAGGCGCCCGCTGTCATTTTTTACTACTGCGGAGTGGGCGCTTAGTAGCGTCTAGCCTAGAAACCATGTCATCCAGTTTAGTATAAAATTCCATGTTTCCGGAAACTCTGTTTGTATAACCCGCCTCACTTCTTCTGCATTTATTGCGGAAAAATCTCTTGCGGCAGATGTGTCTATAAATTCATAGACACCCCTTACTGTTCTGCCGACTGCTATATGTGCGTAGGCCTGTTCACCGACTGCGATATTTGATGCCACGGCTAAGGCTCCTATGGAGTAAACCCCTACCGAAACTGCGCCGAGTGAAAAAATTCCAATAGCAGCTGCACCTATTGAGATCGCTCCAAGTGATATTGAGCCAATGGCTACTAGCGCACCAATAGCTAACACTCCAAGCCCGATTAATCCAAGGCTTAGCAGCCCAATTGAAAGCACGCCTATTGATACAAGGCCTATGGAAATAAATCCTTTTGCTATGTTGCCTATTGCAATGATGCCCCTGGCTTTTTTTGCCCCAAATCCAATGTGGACATGAACTAGGGGCATGCCAAACATTTCTTTTTTGCTCTTATATTCATAGACATTGCCGCGCCTGTGCCAATATGGTTCTGAGATTGTGTTTTCGTAGTCACTTTGCGTTTCGCC
>WQRL01000291.1 GCA_009786775.1 Oscillospiraceae bacterium | reverse complement strand
ATAGCGCCCCATCAACGACTCCGAAAGCCCATCCATGATTAACAGCCTGGATGAACCTAGCAGTACAAGCTTAATATCGCAATTCTCGCGTGTATCCCTGTCCCAGTGTTTCTTGACAACAGCACTCCAGTCATTGATTTTCTGCATCTCATCAAGAATCAGGACGGCACTGCCTATCTTCTCAACTTTCATCCTCACACGGAGCGAATCCCAAATTTGGTCAATCCACACAGGATTGTTTACCGGTGTATCATCTGCGGTGTGGTAGATTGCAAGTGAATTTAGGCGCTTTTGCAACTCCACGGCAATGGTAGTTTTGCCAACTTGCCTTGGCCCTGCAATAACTTGAATAAACTTTCGCGGCTCGTCCAGACGCCGAAGTATCTCACTTAGAATCGGCCGTTGGTATTGCATATCATCAGCTCTTTTCATCAAATTCATTAAAATAACGCAGCTTAACAGGGTTAACGGGTCAAAATAAACTTGCATCGCTGCCAAACAAGATGTGCTTGGCTCAAGCGAGGCTGTATTCCCCTCCAACCACCACCACAATTTTACTCAATCGCTTGAGTAAAAACACTCACACGGCTGAGCATTTTTATCAAGTATACATTACTTAACATCCATATGCAAGACTCAATTCGTATAATTATACAAAAGGAAATCACCCACGCAGCTATAGAAGAAGAGGTTTGTGGTTGTTAAACGTGGTAGATAGCACTCAACAGAAAGCAGAAATCGCCACAAAGCGATTTCTGCTTTCTGTTGATGCAGGAGCCTTTCCGTTTTGTTTTGATGCTCACAATTACCGCAAATAGATAAATCCAAGGAAATCACCACGGTGGTTGCGTACATTTATATAGTTGGTGATGTAAAACCTTTGACCATTCCAGTTGCTTCCACTTAACCGAACATTTCCACAGCTATCGACTGACTCAACAACAGACACATGCCCGTAGTTGTGGTCTCGAGACGCCCCTCTCCCCCAAACGGCAATCGCTCCGACTCGAGGTGCTTGACCGCGCTGAAAAGTTTCAGATCCTCTATGTGGCCCACCGTTCCCAAACCAATATCTGGCATGACCTCTGTTTAGCTGCGGGTCTCTTCCAAGTATTTCCCGAGCACGTCCCCAGGCATACCAAGTGCAATTCCCGCCACTGATATTAAAGGGGTTCTGAGCTGAACGAGGTATCCAAGGATTAACATTATGAGGCGGTGCAGTTGTGCGTGGGATAAAGTTGCCAGTGGGTTGTTGTTGACCCGGAGCATGGAAGGCTCCATTGCGCCAAACCCAGCCGTCATGTCTTCTGATAGCACCTTCAAGGTCTCTTGCAGATATCCAGCCAAGCCTTCCTCCACCGCTATCAATACGGTGAACTAGAAGCACAGAATTCCCTCTGGAGGCAAGCACAACAGAGTAGTTATTCCCGCGATCCCTGGCGCGTTGACCGCCCCAAACAGTACCCGCCTGCCTAGAAAGATTTGATCTTTCAAACACTCTAGCATCCTGTGAAAGAATAATATCAGTCCAAGTGTTGTTGCGAATCAAATCGTTGCGCCTAATATAACGAGTGGCTCTTCCGCCAGCAAATAGATTAAATGACACTCTCCAATATTCTCTGCCGCCGGCATGGAATCCCCACGCTTCAACTCGCGCGCCAGTTGTCCGTTCATCAAAAAATCCATTAACTGTACCGCCCGGACGATTGTATGTATCAACNCGAAATTCCGGAAAAAAAGCTGCGGGAAGACGCTGATCAGATGCATAAGCCGTAGTTGCAGGCATCACNCCAATCACGGTTATTAGCGTTAAAGTTGCCANTAATATTCTCTTGAAAATTTTTCTAATCATAATTAAAACTCCTTCTAAAATAGTTAGATCTTTGCAATCCTCTTTCTTTGTCTTTGCCTAGATTTGTCATCTTGCTTCTAGGTAGTAATGGTGCCTTGTTTAAGTGTGAAAACGTTTTGAGTGCTACTTTAATAATTGCCCACCTCCTTCTCATGTTGCATAGCCTCTATACTGTATTGCACTTGGTACTTATGATTTTAGTATACATGGCGAAATTTTCATCCTGTAATCTCAATTTCCCCAAAGCAAAAACGCCGATAGTCAGCAGACCATCAGCGTTAATCACAGCTATGTAAACTAAAATTACTTTGAACTATGAGCGTTTGAATTAGCAGGGGACTTAGGACATGTAAAACAAGCTAAGAATAACAGCAAGAATATTCCGATACATCCGATACCAACGACTTCTCCAATCGTAGAAAAAGACCGACCAAATGCACGAGCAAAAAAACTTTGTTGGTTTAGATAGGTTGTCACTAGCAAAACATTTGTTAATGTAGCCGTCACCGACATAGTTGTGCGCTTTCTATTTATCGCACAGAAAAAACATATAACGATACAGACAATTGAAACAAGTGCGGCGAAAAACACAAGAGAACCCCTTATGCTGCCAATAGCAGTTACATCGTTTGTTAAAATTTGTAAAGCTGTCGGCTGCCCACTATGTGACGATAGCGTTGCGGCGTTAACACTAATGAATGGTGCAACTAACCACAGTACTGCACAAACCCCTATCAGCAATATGCAAATTACATTTGAATTTGTACTTTTGGGTATGGGGTTTGCTTGGGGTGTAGAGTCCGAGTTCGACTGCATCATAGCTTGTCTAATGACTTCTCCACCACAATTGCCACAAAATCTGCCCCCACCCAAAACTTGCTTTCCACATTTTCCACAATGCATAATAAAATCCTTCCCTGTGATTTGATTTGTGCAAATCACCTAAGCTAATCATTGACTATTTCAGGATCATAGAGCCGATCCCCATCAACATTATACGTAACATGGAACCTAGTTCCAGCTGGATTCCGAAATTCAAAACAGAATTGGCCGTTTTCAACACGCAGAGTATGCAGACATGTGCACCGATTGTTTCCAAGAGGACTTCTCCTACTTGGAAAAATAATATCATATCGGCTTAAATCCACAACTAGTTCTCCATTTAGGTTGTATAATCCGTTTCCCACAAAAAACAACCCTTCTGACAAAGGCCACATATATCCGCCAATGTTTAATGCGACCAAACTCCCATTTCTATCCATCCTATATACACGGTTTCTAAAAGATATTGGCGCATATCCCTCATGAAATCTGCCAATAACTATGGTTGAGTTCATACTGCCTTCTCTATGAACAAATTTACCTGTATCTGCATTAAAAATCAAATATCGATGATTTATACCTTGTCTGTTATGCCTCGCACTGTGAGAAAAATATCCTTCATCGTTCAA
>WQRL01000290.1 GCA_009786775.1 Oscillospiraceae bacterium | reverse complement strand
CCCTTTTTTGCCAAACTAAATGCAACCTCTCTTTTTTTGATCGCAATTTCTCTGATTAAGGTTGCACTTACTTTGTCCGCCCACCTTGTGGGCATTTTCGGATAATTTGCCGGAAATATCCGCATCGGCGGCAAGGGCGGCCTGTTTTATAGCATTTGCTATGGCTTGTGCGCTTGAAGAGCCGTGGGCTTTTATGACGGGCTTTGAGATACCCAGCAGCGGAGTCCCCCCTATCGCATCGGGGTTTAACTTCTCCTTTAAGGCGGATAAATCTTTTTTGACAAGCAGGGCGCCGACCTTGGTTTTTGGCCCTGACAAAAATACTGATTTTAGCTGTGACATGATTAGGGAAGCTGTGCCTTCTATTGACTTTAGGAAAATATTTCCTGTAAAGCCATCGCAAACAACCACGTCGCAGGCACCCATCATAGCGTCTTTGGCTTCAACATTTCCCACAAAATTTAGGTGGCCTTCCTGTTTTGCCTTCTCAAGAAGCCCGTAAGTATCCAGTTGGAGCTGTGTACCCTTAGTGCGCTCTGTGCCGTTATTTAGCAGACCTACCCTCGGCGACTGTATACGGAGGATATCTTCTGCATAAAATGAGCCCATGTATGCAAACTGTATTAAGTATTCAGGTGAGCAGTCAGAATTTGCCCCGCAGTCAATAAGGACGAAGCTCCCTGTGGTGCTCGGAATGACAGGGGCTAGTGCAGCCCTTCTGATGCCTCTGACCCGCTTTACGACAAGTGTGGCGCCTGAGAGCAGCGCACCTGTGCTGCCTGCGGAAACCAGTGCATCCCCGCCACCGTCGCGCAGCAGGTTTAGAGCTACTGTAAGTGAGGAATCCTCCTTGACCCGAAATGCCATTGCAGGGTCCTCTTCAGTTTCGATAACCTGCGTGGCATTAACTATTTCGATGCCCCGGGGAAGCTCCTTGTACCCTTCCTTCTCAATGACCCGGAGAATTTCCTCCCCCTTGCCTACGAGAATTATATCATAATCTGACTGTGATGCGGCCAGAACGCCACCCTTTACAGTTTCTTCAGGGGCGTTATCCCCGCCCATTGCATCGACTATAATTTTCATTGAGTCCCCCCTAAAGTAATTTCTCAATAACCTTGAGTGCTCTTTCCGAAATCGCCATGTTCTTGTTGCGCTTGCCTTTTATTTTTTCGCCAAGTGGCTTTATAATTCCAAAATTTACATTCATGGGCTGAAAATCGGAAACAGAGCCGCCGGAGGTATATAGTGCCAGCGCCCCAATTGCTGTATCGTCAGAAAAATCCATAGGGGGCAGGCCAAGAAGTTCACGGGCGGTTTCAATTCCCGTCAAAAGCCCAGATGAGGCCGATTCCACATAGCCTTCAACACCTGTTATCTGGCCTGCAAAGCTCACGCTTGGATTTGATTTTAGGCGGTTATACCTGTCGAGCAAAACCGGCGAGTTTAGAAACGTATTGCGGTGCATGACTCCGTACCGTACAAATTCTGCATTTTGCAGGGCAGGAATCATAGCAAAAACCCTCTTTTGCTCAGGGAATTTCAGGTGGGTCTGAAAGCCCACGATGTTATATAAAGTACCCTCGGCATTGTCTTTGCGAAGCTGCACAACGGCGTAGGGTTCTTTGCCTGTCTTGGGATCAGGCAGGCCTACTGGTTTTAGGGGGCCATAGCGCATTGTATCCTCGCCTCTGCGGGCCATCACTTCAATGGGCATACAGCCTTCAAATACTTTTTTGTCCTCAAAGTCTTTAAGCTGGGCTTCCTCGGCAGATATAAGCTCAGTATAAAACTGTAAATATTCTTCCCTGGTCATGGGGCAATTAATATAGTCAGCTGAACCTTTGCCGTAGCGTGAGGCCAAGTATGCGTTTTCCATATCGACGCTCTCATATGTAACTATGGGGGCTGCCGCATCAAAGAAGCTCAGCATTTTCCTGTCAGGCACAAGCTCTAAAAACTTATCGGCAAGGGAATCTGACGTTAGCGGGCCTGTGGCGATAATTACTCGCCCAGCCGGGATTTCAGTAATTTCCTTCTCGGTGACGGTTATGAGGGGGTGGCTTCTGATTTTACTGGTGACTAACTGTGCAAAACGGTTTCTGTCAACTGCCAGCGCCCCGCCGGCAGGTATGCGTGTTTCATCTGCGCATTGCATTACTAGGCTATTTAGCCTTCGCATCTCTTCCTTTAGCAGGCCCACAGCGTTGCTAAGCTCGTCGCTTCTGAAAGAATTTGAGCAGACGAGCTCTGCAAAATCGTTTGACACGTGTGCAGGAGAGAGCCTGTGGGGCTTCATCTCAAAAAGCTCCACGGCTATTCCGCGCTCTGCGAGCTGCCAAGCGGCTTCACAGCCTGCCAGGCCTGCTCCGATAACTTTAACGTCCATTATTTATCACCGTCATCGGTAGTTTTAGATTTGGATGCCGTTTTCTTTGTAGTTTTGGATGCTGTGGCCTTTGCAGAAGTCTTTTTGGCCGCAGCGGTCTTTGTAGCTGTTTTCTTGGCTGCCGGCTTCTTAGCGGGAGTTTTCTTAGCCGGGGCTTTTTTCGTTGTTTCAGTTGCCTCTCCGGCAGGCTCTGACCCTTCAGCTGCGGCTGAGTCTGTTTCTTTTTTCCTCTTGTAGCCGCGCTTATCCTCAGGCAGGAAGTTGGGGCATTTCTCATTTATGCAAAATGGCTTTTTAGCACCCCGGCCCGAAGGTTTGAACATGGTCTGGCCGCATTCGGGGCAGTCGTCAGCCACCGGGACATCCCAGGTCATAAAGCCGCAAACTTTGAGATTTTCACATGCGTAATAAGTGTAGCCGTTCTTTGAGGTGCGCTTGAGTATCCGCAGGCCGCATTTCGGGCATCTGCCCGGCATCTCTATGACGATGGGCTTTGTTGTGCTGCATTCAGGATATCCAGGACATGCCAGAAATCTTCCGAACCTGCCGGATTTGATGACCATCTGACGCCCGCAGGCGTCGCAGATTTCATCTGAAACTTCATCAGGCACTTTGATGCGCGTACCCTCAAGGGCAGTTTCGGCATCTTCAAGCGACTTGTTAAACCCGCCGTAGAAGCCCTCAAGAACATGTTGCCAGTTATCCTCGCCCTTTTCAACGCTGTCGAGAAGCTCTTCCATTCTGGCTGTGAACTTTAAGTCCACGATATCGCCGAACCTGTCCTTCATAAGGCCGGTAACAACCTCTCCAAGAGGCGTGGGTCTTAGGGACTTGCCCTCTTTTACCACATATTCGCGGCTTAGAATGGTTGAAATTGTGGGAGCATACGTACTGGGCCTGCCGACGCCTGACTCC
>WQRL01000289.1 GCA_009786775.1 Oscillospiraceae bacterium | reverse complement strand
CAATCTCCATTTTGCCGTCAACTTCCTTGTCTTCACGGACATGGATATGCACGATTGATGCGCCTGCTCTTGCGCATTCGATAGCCTGGTCTGCAATTTCCTCAGGTGTGTAAGGAACTGTAGGGGCGACTTCTCTCTTGGTGCCGGCACCGCAAAGTGCCGCTTGGATTATAATTTTGTTTGAAACTGCCATAAATATTTACCCTTCCAATCTTGTTAAAGTTTCTGCCTTTGGCGAAAGAAATCAAATTCGCTAGTAAGCGGACTTCCTCCGGCATTAGGATGCTGTGAGCCTATACGGGGTCATCCATGAATTTTTTAGCGAGCTTGAATACTTCAAATAGCTGCTTGTCGCGCTTTGCGGTGAGCTGTGCTTTGTCAACGCCTGAATAATCATAGAAGCCCTTGCCGGTCTTAAAGCCGAGCTCGCCTTTTTCTACGTGTGCGGCGAGGGTAGTGGGCATATCGTTAGGAGGAGGCATTGTGTAGCTCTTGTTTTTGAAGTTATTGGCGGTCATGTCCAGTCCGCCGAAGTCGGCGCGCTTGCACAGACCCAAAACTACAGCGCGGGGGATGAAGCTGGTTTTGACAGCCTTGTCGATGTCTTCAGGTGTGCAGTATCCGTTATCTAACAGGAAGAAAAGTTCCTGATTGAGGCACATTTGCATACGGTTTGCAATATAGCCTTGAATGAACTTCTTCATGAGCACGGCGGTTTTGCCGCATTTTTCTAAAAGCTCGACTGTAACATCGGCGTAGGACTGGGGTGCTTGCTCAGCTTTGACGACCTCTACGAGAGGGATAAGCTGTGCAGGGGCGTACCAGTGGGCGATGACAGCCTGCTTTAGGCGGTGCTCCGGCATAAGGGCGAAAACGTCCAGGCCTGAGGTGTTGGAGGCGATAATCGCTGTGTCACTTACAGCCTTGTCAACTTTTTCAAATAGTTCAATCTTGGCATCTTTATTTTCAACAATTGTTTCTTGGATGAAATCGGCACCTGCTACAGCTTCTTCAACTGTAAGCGCAAAGCTCACGCGGGCGAAGGTTTCTTCCAGGACATCCGCGCTAAGAAGATCTTCTTCGACAAAGTTCTGCAGGCTCTTATACAGAGCCTCTTTTGCTGCGTCACGGGTCTTTTCACTGCGTGTCCACATGGTTACTTCGTAGCCGCCCATGGCAAACATCTGAGCAATGCCGGGACCCATTGTGCCGGCACCCAGGACGGCAATTTTTTTAATATCTTTAAGCGTCATATTGGTGAATTCCTTTCGTTTATACAGTTGCGATGCCCACATCGGGCCGTGCAGCCGGTTTACACCTGCGCCGACGGAGGATGTGGGCATCCGCCCCTACAAAAGTGGCTAATTATTTAATTGCGCCCTCTTCCCAGCAAACGAGGCGTACGAAGCCGCCGTCGGCCATTTCGCAGCGGAACGGGAAGGCAGCAACTGTCATGCGCTTGCCTGTTACGAGGTCAACGTCGCCGCCTGCATTTTCGATTGTGCAAACGCCGTACTGCATGAACTTGCGGTGGCAGTATTCGTAATCCGGGAAGTCAACAGCAGCGCTTCTGCCTGTTGCTTCTGTGTAGATTGCATCAAGCCAAGGCATTTGCTCTTTGAGCGGGTGATGCCATAGCGGAGCATCTGTTGCGCCCCATGTGCCTGTGATGCCTTTGATTTTCTTCTCAAAGAGAAGCCAGTCGCAAACTTCAGGACCCATGCCCGGGTAGTAGTTATAGTACTTGTCGTTGTTTACGCGCCAGAAGCGGTGGAAACCTGTGTTTACAACAACCCAGTCGCCAGGACGGATTTCAAGGCCGTCTTTGGCAGCAGCTTTTTCAAAGTCAGCAGGCTTTAGCTCAACCCAGATGTCGCCGAATCTGCTAGGTACGCCGTCTGCTGCGTTCCACTTAGCTTGGAACTCGTCATAAAGATGTGTCATGTCGAGGATAACGCCTGTGCCGATACAAAACTCAAGGGGAATTTCGTCTAGGCTGTAGCCGTATCTTTCTTGATCACACTCTTCAAGGTGAAGAACGTGGTTAGGGGCATCCATATGTGTGCCTGCATGCAATGTGCCTGTGTAGGTCATTGTGCGCTTGTGGAAACGCTCAAGATATTGACCGCGTGGGAAAAGAAGGTCTTGACGGGGGCCTGGGAACGGCCACAGCGGAGTGTCTACGCCCCAAGGATTTGAAAGGTCATAGATTTTGGGCATTGTGGATTTGTCGAGATAGAATTTGCTCTTGTCTAGCGGCATATACGCCATAGTATTGTCCTCCTAAAAAAATAATAAAATTATTGATTTTATCCTCTGCCTAATAATCTAAACCTTGGAATCATGCCAAAGTCAAGCAGTTTTTAATGGACATATTGTCAAAATTGGTTTAATATGTATACATACGCCATATATGCGGTTTGAAGGGGGTTAGGCTGTGCGCTACAAGATTGGGGATGTTGCAGGAATTTTAGGGATCTCTCCGGATTTGATACGGTATTACGAGGAGAAAGGTGTCGTTTCACCGGCGAAGGATCCGCACAACAACTATAGGTACTACGATACATGGGATATTAACTACCTCATCGACTGCCTCTGGTACAAGAATTTCGGCTTCGGTATTGAACAAATAGGCAATATGGTTTCAGAGTGCTCGTATGACGGGTTGATTGGGCTTTTGGACACAAAGGGAACAGACATTATGGATGCCATCCACCGGCAGGAGATGCTGCTGCAGCGGATTAAACTGTTTTGCGAAAGGCTTGCGCGCACCAAAGATCTTCTCGGCAAATGCGAGATGAGGGAAAATGCTGAGTTTGTAAGGTACATAAACCGCCGCAACTTCACTTATGACAATAGCCCCGCCCTCCGGGATATAAGCCGTAAGTGGCTCAAGTACATGCCGTTTTCGCGCAGGTATTTTGAAATCCCTAAGGATGCGCTGGCAGAAGTGCGCGGTGATTATGAGTGGGGATTTTCTTTAGGGATGCAGTATGTTGAGGAGTTCGGCGTCGCCCTAAAGCCGCCTGTGGAGTTTATTCCGTCGAGGCTTTGCGTTCATTCGGCATTCAAAATCATTGGCAAGGATAAATTTTCATCACAGCATATCGACTACTTGGTGGAATATGCAAATCAAAACAATTTGACAGTTGTGGGCAATGCTTTTGGAAATTTAGCCTGTAGTGTTGTAGAAGACGGTGAGCCGACAGGTTATTTTGAAGTATGGCTGCCTGTAAAAAAATCACGCCAAACGCATGAGTAAACAAAATATGAACAAAGCAAAGAGNACTGCAACTCTAAGTGTTTCAAAACGAATACACAT
>WQRL01000288.1 GCA_009786775.1 Oscillospiraceae bacterium | reverse complement strand
CAAAGTGTGACATAGCAATTATTGTTTATATAGTTGCAACAATTTTTACTATATTAATTTGCCCTGCTTTATGCAATACTGATAGAATAAAGTTAGAAACCGTGCTAAAGTGAGCTTGAGACACGGTTATGGGCTAAGATACAAGGTGGTGTCGTATATGACTAAAAACTTTGTGAGCGGCGAATATGTCCTGGAAATGCTTGGCATCGACAAGCGGTTTCAGGGCGTTCATGCACTCAAGAGATGTTCCATAAATCTAAAGGGCGGAGAAGTTCTGGCACTTATCGGCGAAAATGGTGCCGGAAAGTCCACAATGATGAAAATTCTCACCGGGATTTACCAGCCTGATGAGGGTGAAATAATTTATTTCGGCAAGAGAGTTAAGTTTAAGAACCCCAGAGATGCTCAGGATATCGGCATTTCAATTGTCCATCAGGAGCTTAACCTGATGAACCATTTGACAGTTGCTCAGAATATTTTTATCGGGCGTGAAGGCAAGGGCTTCTTGCTTAATGAAAAGTCGATAAATGAAAAGTCCTCAGAGCTTTTCTCCCGCCTCGGCGTAAACATTAATCCCAAAGAGAAAGTGCAAAACCTCACTGTGGGCAAGCAGCAGATTGTTGAGATTGCCAAAGCCATCTCGTTTGATGCTAAAGTCATTGTATTTGACGAGCCGACTTCTACCTTGACAGATAGCGAAATTGATGTGCTTTTTGACATCATAGCTGAGCTAAAGGCCAAGGGCGTCGGGATTATCTATATATCCCACAGGATGGATGAGATTCAGAGGATTACCGACAGGGTCACTGTGCTGCGCGACGGTGAATTTGTCGGCACTAAGGATACCTCCGAGATTGAAATTAGCGAAGTTATCCACATGATGATAGGCAGGGTCACTTACGAGGAGCCTAAGCAGGCCAGCACTGTAGCTAAAGATGCCCCTGTCGTCCTAAAGGTCGAAAACCTCAGCTCCAAGGACGTGCGCAACATAGGGTTTGAACTCCACAAGGGTGAAATCCTGGGATTTGCAGGGCTTATGGGAGCAGGCAGGACTGAGGCGGCGCGTCTTATTTTCGGCGCTGACAAGAGATGGAGCGGCAATATTTATGTAAATGGCAGAAGGGTCAACATAAAAGACCCCAGCGATGCGGTAAAACAAGGCATCGGATATCTTTCAGAGGACAGGAAGCGTTTCGGCCTAGCAGTGGGCATGAGCGTTTGCGAAAATGCCGTTATGGCTTCACTTGATGATTTTTCAAGTGCCGGCTTTATAAACGATAAGAAAATCCACAGTATCTCTGAGGAATATGTCGGCAAGGTCAATATTAAGACTCCGTCTGTAGATCAGCTTGTCAAGAATCTTTCGGGCGGCAACCAACAGAAAGTCGTCATATCAAAGTGGCTTATTAGAAATTGCGATATACTTATTTTCGACGAGCCTACACGCGGCATTGACGTGGGCGCCAAGAGCGAAATTTATAAGCTGATGAACCTTCTGGCAGAGAGCGGCAAGTCCATAATAATGATTTCTTCCGAACTTTCGGAGCTTCTGCGCATGTGCGACAGGGTATTTGTCATGTGCGAGGGCGCACATTCGGGCACCCTCCCGATTGAAGAGGCCGACCAGCACTCAATTATGACACTGGCTACCAAGCTGGTTCACCGCAGCTAAGACGCTTAGCGCAGCAAGCCAAGGTTAATCCACAACTAAAAATCCACAACTTCGAGGAGAGAGTAACAAATGATTGATACTTTGAAGAAAATACAGTTGCAAAAACTGCTGGCACTTGGGGCACTTATTTTACTATACGCATTCTTTGCAATATTCGGCAGGGATTTCGTTTCTATGCCGTCCACCTTGGCCATCTTGTCCCGCTCCTACTTCGTGGGCTTTCTGGCGATTGGCGTAACCTTCGTCATTATAACAGGAGGCATAGACCTTTCCATTGGCACGGTTATGATGTGCGCTGCCGTAATCGGCGGGCTGCTCTTTAGCCGCCTGGGTGTGCCCCTGTGGCTCTGCCTGGTGATAATGATTCTTATTGGTACTACTTTCGGAACCCTCAACGGCCTTTTAGTTACCAAGCTCAAACTGCCTCCCTTCATCGCCACGCTGGGCATGATGATGGTGTCTACGGGGCTTGGGTCAATAATAACAAATGTCCAGACCCAGACCTTTCCCCTGCCCTTGGGCGACGGCCCTAACGCATGGTTTGCCCGGGTGTTCATAAGAAGCGGCGACATACCCATGGGAGTGTTTTTCTTGGCGGGCTACCTCATAATAACTTTAATAGTGTTAAAAAAGACGAAACTTGGAAGATACACTTATGCGATAGGCTCTAATGAGGAAGCGGTCCGCCTCTCGGGCGTCCACGCCAGCAACTGGAAAATGATTCCTTACATTATAAGCGGGTTTTCCGCAGGGCTTGCTTCCATATTCTTCGCAGCCGCATACTTCGTCATGACTCCCGGCACAGGCCAGGGCTTTGAGCTTGATGCCATCGCCGCTGTAGTAATAGGCGGCACCTCACTCTCAGGCGGAGTCGGCTCCGTCACAGGCACGGTAATAGGCGTCTTTATAATGAGCGTCTTGGCTGTCGGCCTGGTTTCACTGGGCCTTGCGCCCCCTTGGCAAGTCTTCTTAGCAGGCGTCGTCGTAATTGGCGCTGTGTTTCTTGATATACAACGTACATCTAGGGCGAATCAGGTTAAGAAAGAAAAATAATAGTGAAAACGACCACAAAATCAAAGGAGGACACACAAAAATGAAAAAAACTCTTGCAATCCTACTAACTCTCGCAATGTGCGTAGCCCTACTTGCGGCATGCGCAGACCCAGCTCCGGCTACTCCGCCACCTGCGGATACCCAGGCTCCCGCCACCGAGGCACCAGCAACAGGCGATGATCTCTACATCGCAGTTATCTCCAAGGGCTTCCAGCATCAGTTCTGGCAGGCAGTATACGAAGGTTCACGCCGCGCAGCAGCAGAATATGGCGTGAGAATCACTTTCGAAGGCCCTGAGAGCGAAGCCGACATCCATGTTCAAGTTGAAATGATGAACACAAGGCTTGCTCAAAACCCTGATGGCATCGCCCTTGCAGCTCTTGCCACAGATTCACTGCTCGTGCAGCTTGCAGATGCCCAAACACGCGGCATCCCTGTTGTAGGCTTTGACTCAGGTGTACCTGATGCACCTCCAGGACAAGTTCTAGCCAACGCTTCCACAGACAACCAAGGTGCAGCAGCAATCGGCGCTGACCACATGTTCCCTGAAATCCAAGCTCAAATCGCAGCAGCTACAACTGCTAACCCAGTAGTAATCGCAGTGCTTTCTCAAGATGCTGTCAG
>WQRL01000287.1 GCA_009786775.1 Oscillospiraceae bacterium | reverse complement strand
AAAGTCACCGACGAAGCCCGCATAATTATTCACAAGCCTTGCAAAATGTCCGGTTTCGATGTAGACTAGGCGTTAGATGCGAGGGGGTGGCGGATTTTGGATAACAACAACAGAAACGGCGGAAGCAGCCGTGAGTTTGCCAGAGCACTTGCTGCCCTGTCACAAATAGGAATTACAATCGCCGCCTGCATCGGTGTAGGGATCTTCATAGGCTGGTTTCTCGACAACCTCCTAGGCACATCCCCCTGGCTCTTGCTGGTGTTCACACTACTCGGCACCGCCGCCGCGTTTAAGTCTATATTTGATTTTGCAAAAAAGATGTAGTGAAGGAATGCTCTTATGAAATTATCCATCATAGGAAAAAAAATGATTTTCTTTGTAGCAGTGACGGCTCTGGTATTTATAGCCGGCGGCATTATTTTCTTCCGCTCAATCGAAGCACTATACTTCGCATTCGGAGTTGTGCTCACATCGGGCCTAAATGCTATAAAAGTTTTTTTGCTTGAGCGCACTGTCAACAGGACTCTTGATATGGACGACCCAAATACCGGAGGAAATTACGTCAAGCTCCAGTACCTGCTCAGATACTTCCTAACCGCAGTGGTTCTAGCCTTAGTCGCCCTCGTGCAAATATTTGCAGACCCGCCGTTTATAAATGTAATCGGCGCAATATTGGGGATTTTTACACTTCAGATTTCTGTAATAATAGTCCGTCATATGAAATTTGAAAATAATCCTTCTTGACATTCCATGCTGGATTTTGTATTCTAGCAGATAGCAAACCTTGGAGTGTTTTGAAACGCTCTTAGGTTCTAAACCAAAGTCTTATCCGATTGACACGGAATTTCGGCGATAGCCGTCACCCAAAAGGAAGCGATTGCTTTGGATATTAGTATTGGCATACACGGCGCAATAAATATTGGCAGAGTCACGGTATACATAACAGATACCTTGGTTTCTACTTGGATTTTAATGGGTGTACTCATAGCGTTTGCTATTGTCGTGCGCATAAAGATACGCAAATTCAACGAAGTCCCCACCGGATTTCAAAATGTAGTTGAAGCCCTTGTAGAGCTTTTCGATAATTACCTGCGCAACACTGTGGGAAACCGCCTGATGTTCCTAGGCAACTGGTTTTTCACATTATTTGTGTTCATTTTGCTCTCCAACATAGGCGGGGTAATTCCGGGCTTCCGCCCCCCCACCGCGGACTGGTCAATGACCATCGCCCTCGCAGTTGTGACATTTGCCCTCATTCAGATAATAGGCGTGAAATTTCAAGGAATGCAGTATATCAGAGGGTTATTTAGACCCATGTTCCTGTTTTTCCCGATAAATCTCATTGGCGAGCTGGCACGCCCGGTTTCCATCAGCTTCCGTCTTTTCGGAAACATGCTGGCAGGCCTTATAATAATGAGCCTAATTTACAGCGTGGCACCTATATTTGCAAGATTTGTAATCCCCGCTGCGCTTCACGCATACTTTGATATTTTCTCAGGCGTTCTGCAAGCCTACATATTCGTCACACTAAGTATGTCCTTTGTCGCTGACGCAGCCAAGCTAGAGGACACATAAGCCCCTGCCCGCAATTTTTCTAGTCGCAAAATAAAATTTATATATAAACAAAAACCAAAACAGGAATCGGAGGATTTACAATGGAATTTTTAGCAAATGTCATTATTGCAGGACAGTACGCAGCCGCCTTGGCGGTATTTGCAGGACTGCTGACTACGATTGGGCAGTCGCACATCGCTGCCAAGGCAATTGAGTCAATGGCCCGCCAACCGGAAGCAAAGGGTTCTATAAACACCGCCATGATCATAAGCCTTGCAATGGCTGAAACCAATGGTGTTTACGGCTTCGTTATCGCGCTGTTGCTCCTGTTCGTTAACCCGCTTGTCACCCGCTTTGCGGACATCGTGGTACAACTAGGCCTAAGCTAGAGCGTAGCTTCCATCACGCAACTATGAACTCGGACTGTGTGCCATGGCAGATGTATTATATGCCATGAGCGCCGGTAGCAGAAGAGGGTGAAAAGGTATGTATATAATATTTCATTCCGTTGCGCAGTCAGCTCCGCCCTTTGCCCTAGACTCGCAGACGGTAATCCAAGCCGTGGCAGGCCTCATCAGTGTGGCTGTCCTCGCTGCCGCTTTAGCTTTTTTGCTGTATAAACCCGTGCGGAACATGCTTCACAAGCGCACCGAAAAAATCCACAGCCAGCTAACCTTGGCTGAGCAGGAAATGGCCCGCGCAATGGAGCTTAGGCAAAAGTATGAGCAGAAACTGGGCAATGTGGACCGTGAACGTGAGGATATACTCACCGAAGCGCGCAAGCAAGCTGCTGAATCGGGCAAAAGGCTTATCGGCGAAGCCAAAACTGAAGCGGAGGCTATTAAAGACCGTGCCGCTAAGAGCATTGAGATGGAGTGGGAGCGCGCCAATGTGGAAATGCGCAGCACAATCATTGAGGTTTCCTCAGTGATGGCTGAAAAGCTAGTCACAGTATCGGTAGCGGATGATACCCATGACAAACTCTTTGATGAGGCTATTTCCGACCTGGAGGCAATGAAATGGAGAGATTAAGCATCCTCTATGCATCCGCCCTATTCGACTTAGCCATAAAAAAAAATGCGGTAGATGAGATTCTTGACCAGGCGGCCATAGTCCGCGACTCACTCAAAGATGAGCAGTGTCAGAAAATCCTCACCCATCCTCACATCCCCGCTTCCGAAAAACACAAATTTTTTCAGAAGGTTTTCGGCGGCCGGGTGCATGAAGACTTGCTTGGCCTGCTGTATTTGGCAGCCGATAAGAACCGCGAGCAGTACTTACTGCCGGCACTTGACGAGCTAGTTGAGTTAATTAGAAGGCATAAGCAGATTGTTACGGCGCAGGTTTCGTCAGCAATTCCTTTAGACGAACAGCAAATAATAGCATTAAAGAGAATGCTGGCGGAGAAACTTGGCAAAATTGTCGAACTTTCCCTAACAGTTGACTCGAAACTAATCGGCGGTCCATATATATATGTGGACGGATATTACATAGACTGGACCCTCAAAAGCAAGCTGCGTGATTTGAAGGTTCACATGAAAGAGGGGTGCAGCGCGTGACTCTCAGACCCGATGAAATAAGTTCGGTAATTAAGCAACAGATACAGGCCTACTCATCCACTATGGATGTCTACGAGGCAGGCAGCGTCATACAGGTTGGCGACGGAATTGCCCGTGTATACGGCCTTGACAACGCAATGAGCGGTGAGCTGCTTGAATTTTCAAGCGGCGTTCACGGCATTGCCTTTAACCTTGACGAAGATAGCATCGGCATAGTTTTGCTAGGTGCCGACACCTTGGTTAAAGAAGGCGACATAGTCAAGAGAACTAAGAAGAT
>WQRL01000286.1 GCA_009786775.1 Oscillospiraceae bacterium | reverse complement strand
AGTGCTGCTTAAAAAGCCTTTTTTAGCATTCCAAAAACTTCTTGACAACCTATGGGCTTTGTACTAAAATTGAAGCATAAAACGGCGACGATGTTGTAGCACCGCCGCCGTTAGGAAAGCGCTTTTTACCGGGGGTTGTTGGTTGAGCGCTTTTCGTCTGTTCTGCGCTCAATGTAGCGGCTAATGTGAGCCGCATATAGCGAGCTTATCACATTGATTGCCACATTGGCTAAAATGCAGATCAGGCTAACAAGGAAACCAAACAATTTTACACCTCCTCACTTCAAAGCATAAAGCGGCCGGAGGAACACGCGTAGAAGGCCGCTGTATACTTTGAGGATTTGGCAACCAGGAATTAGCAACTTCCCTGCTAATATGCTACCACAAACGCTTTCTACAAATCAATAATCGTTTGAGGCCGTTTTTCACAGTTTTTTCTACAAATACGCGGAAAATAGCCTGTGGACATGTTCTAAAACCCCTACGGAGTGCTGTAGGGGATTTTTCTCAAACCAGAAATGCAGCCTAGAATACCGAAGGTATATCTGCGTAGTTCGATGCGCAACTTGTTAATAATTTCGCTGCTTGTGAACTGAGGAGAATGTGTGGTAAACTAGAGGGCGATGGGTTGTGTTATACAGCCCGCTTGATGGAGGGGTTATGGCAGAGTTTTGGGATGTCTTAGATGAAAACGGCAATAAGACAGGGAGGCTCCACGAGCGGGATCAGGGAGCCATGTTAAATAAGCCGGTTATGGCGGTGGGGGATTTTCATCTCATAGTGCATGTCTGGATTGTAAATGATAAGGGAGAGTTTCTTATATCAAAGCGGACTCCAAATAAGTCGTTTCCAAATATGTGGGAATGCACCGGCGGCAGTGCTGTGGCAGGGGATGGTAGCCTGGCGACAGCCCTCAAAGAGGTTAGGGAAGAGCTGGGGATATCCATTCGGCCTGAAAACGGGCAACTGTTTAAGCAGTACAGAGTTGTTGAGGCAAATGGCGGCGGCTTTTTTGCCGATGTATGGATTTTCCGGGAAGCTGTGGACTTAGCAGATGTGGTTTACCAAGAGGGGGAAACCTGTGACGCAAAGTTTGCGGCAAAGGATGAGATAAATGAGATGATTGATAGCGGCAGTTTCATTGGAAGGAAAATTTTTCCATATATTGACGAGCTTTTTGAGTTTGTTTTATAGATGTTTTAATGGTGTAAATTACAGAAGGGGGAAGCGAAGTGGCAATTTTGAAAAAGGAATTTCCTATATTGGAGTTTGATGAGGACAGAAATGCCTTCATCAGGCCGGAGATGGTTTATAGCAAAATAGACATCTCTGAGCGGGCGGTAATATGTTTTTTTGCAGATGCAATTGAGAAGGTTCTTTCAGAATGCGAGTACACCACGCTCACTAAGATGAGAGCTGAGGGTGTGTATATTGATGTAAACGAGATTAATTACAAAGGCGAGAAGATTGCCCTAGTTCAAGCTCTGGTCGGCGCTCCGATGGCGGCTGGGATGATAGATCAATTGACAGCGTTGGGATGCAGCAAGTACATAGCCTGCGGTGGCTGTGGGGTGCTGCAAAAGGAGCTTGCTGTAGGTCACTTAATAATTCCTACCTCTGCGGTGAGGGACGAGGGGACTTCGTATCACTATATCCCGCCTGCAAGGGAGGTTTCGATGGATGAGCGCGCTGTGGAAGCGGTTGAATCTGCCCTGAGCGGGCAAGGTGTGTCATATGTTAAGGCGAAAACATGGACAACTGATGCCTTTTATAGAGAAACTCCTGCAAAGATAGCCCTGCGCAAAGAAGAGGGATGCGCAACAGTCGAGATGGAAGCGAGCGCTTTCACGGCTGCGGCGCAGTACAACGGGGTGCAGTTTGGTCAGATTCTATATGCAGGCGATACACTGGCAGAGGAAGAATGGGACAAGCGCGGCTGGCATGATAGGTCGGATATTAGGGAATATGTATTAAAACTGGCTCTGGATGCATGTTTGGAGTTATAATACGTACCAGATGTAAAATGGTGTCCTATAGCCGGTGCAAAGCTGGGGTGTGCGCTCACCTTGCTTCGGTCAGTTTCGGCCTCTTCACATAATTGCCGAAAGGAGAAAAGTTAAGTTGAACATTAAGAAAGTAAGTTTTAGGGATATTAACAGGATTTCCCCGCTTATAGCAAAATTCCGCGCTGAACTGCAAGGCCTGCGGGCGGCTGAAGCTGACGAAGATATTGAAAGCGCGCGGGAAGAGTTTGCAAAGTATATTGACAATAGCTATCCGATTTTTGCGTACAAAGAGGGCAGTGAGTTTTTGGGATACTTAGTGTGCAGAATTGACCACGAAGTTGTGTGGGTTGAGTCCCTATATGTGCTAAAAGAGCACAGACGCCGTGGGATTGCGTCGAAGCTCTTCAAAGATGCGGAGGAACTGGCGGTATCATACGGAAATGAAACCCTGTACAACAATGTCCACCCAAATAACAATGGGATGATAGAGTTTTTAAGTAAAAAGGGGTACAACGTGCTAAACCTCATTGAGATACGGAAAAAACGCAAGGACGATGTTATAAGCGAACAAATCCAGATCAGGGACAATATATTTGATTATTAATGAGGCAAAAAAGTAGGACAGAGGAATTACCCTCTGTCCTAAAGCTATGCTGCTAGTTTTTTACTTCTTTGAACCTCTGATACGTCCTACGACGAAAATAACGAGGCATGCGCCGGCGATTGAGATTAAGATGTTCCAGATGTTGAAACTAAATGTCCCGCCGAGGCCACCGAGGCCGATTAGTGATGCGATGAATCCGCCGACAACTGAACCTACGATACCGAAGACAATGTTCATTAGCAAAGAGCTCTTACTCTTCATAATTATGCCTGCAATCCAACCCACCAGTGCGCCGAAAACGAGCCATAGTAATATTGTTATTAGCAAGAAAGCACCCTCCTTTCCCAAATATTTGCGAAGTAAGGTATATACCCCATTATAGCTTTTGTTCACAGTTTTGTCAAATTTTAGAAACAAACATTTTGTGCAAACATTGCCGGTCAGATGAGGGCAGTTTATAGTAGGCAGGCCAGTCAGATAAGGGCGGGTGCTCCGAGGGAAAGTGGGGTGGCCGCAGTCTTGGAACACAAATTTTGGCCATGATGCCAAGTCTATGCCAGGGTAGACGTGACTGACGGAGGCCACCACGCTTTTTCACGGAGCATTCGCCCTTGTCCGACGGATGGTTTAGACATGGGTGAGCTTAGTGAGTTTTGTATAAGGTAAGTTGTATAAATAAATTTTTCTTGACTTTTTGAAAATAGCCATCGGGTACCTCTAAAAACCTCCTAAAAGCTACCCAAATGCCATGAAAAATGATATAATAAAGAAAACGAATCAATGAGGTGCGCTGCATATGAAACAGACTTGGAT
>WQRL01000285.1 GCA_009786775.1 Oscillospiraceae bacterium | reverse complement strand
ATATTCTTGATGATTATGGGATTAAATATTTTGTGGAAGTAATGGGTGTGTTTGTAGGGAGGCGTAAATTCAGGAGTATGCAGGGTATTTATGTACTGGACAGTGATCTTGAAGGAGCACTTGAGATTATGGAAAAGTACAAGACCGCTCCAAGGGCGACTTCAAAGGAAATAGAAATGGAAGAAAACTTTACGGAAGAAACTCAGTTTTTTGTGGATGGAATTTTACAGTCGAAATGCTCGGATTGCGGCAGGGAGTATGATTTTGACTATCCAAATTGTCCTTTTTGCAGAAAAAAAAGAGAAATGGAGGAAAACATAAGGGTCGGGGCGGCATTGGCCGGAAAGGGCACTGCCGGAGTTGTGGGTACTGTAGGGGTAGCCAGCGTGCATAATAAAAAAGAGGCATCGGGAGGCAAGGGTGCTAAAGTAAAAAAAATGACAACTAAGCATATTTCTGTGTTGCAGGAATATATTTTCGGTGATGCCACAATCCCAAATGAAATTGAGGCAAGTTCGTCAGGTAGCGAAATCCTTCACGACGTTTGTGCTGTGTTCCTGTCGCTCTGTGACAAAAAGAGCCGCACCAAGGTTGTAAAAGGTGTAGGTTATACCATGTCTGATGCTTGGCTTAGCGCAAAGCAAGAGGCTTATGCAGTGATTGACAGCGGGTTTAATGTTGTATGGGCCAAAGCGGATATCGTTAGTTCTGCCAAGAGCATTCCGACTGCTGATTTGAACAAGGCTTTGATTAAGGCGTATTATAGATACTTTTTCAGGCAAGGGATTGCTTTTGATGATGAGTTTGATGTGGCGTTTCTCGAAGGGGAGATAAATGGCAATAAGCTGATTAATTATTATACTGAGCAGGAGATTTCCAATAGGTCTTTCGACCACTACGGGGTTGTGCTCGATCGGGATAGGATTAATAAATACCAAAAGGGGCGTGGTGGAAGTGAGGTTGCTGCCATTCCTGAGAAGGTCATAACTTTTACGACGACCGCTTTTTTCTGTGATGAAAACCTTTCGATTCACGAACTTTTTGAGAAAAGTCCTGACTGTGGGCGGAGGATGGTTGAGCCGGTTGATGTGAAGGCTGTTGCGCCACTAATTAGTAGTGCTTATAAGTATTTGGCCGAGATGATTAAGCCTTCCGGGGAGTTTGTGTACGGGGTTTACCCTATTTATCATAAGGAAATAGAGAACTACAACATTTTGCGCCATGCAGGATCGGTGTGGAGTTTGGTGAAGTTGTATAGCACACAAAGAGATGCTGCAGTTGCAGAAAAGATTAAATCGGCTGTTGAATATTTGGAGAAAGAATTTGTCACCTATAGAGATGATACCACGGCTTTTGTTGTTGAGAAAAAATCTTCGGAGTTAAAGCTCGGCGGTAATGCTCTGGCTGTGATTATGCTTACGGAGTACATGGAGGTTTTTAAAACAGATAAGTACTTGGGGCTTGTCAAGGCTTTGACTAATGGGATTTTGGAGATGCAGAATCGAAGGTCAGGGGAGTTCTTTCATGTTTGGCGGTATCCTGATTTTGAGCCTGTGGATGCTTTTCGGACGGTGTATTATGACGGGGAGGCGGCTTTTGCGCTTGTCCGTGCATATGAGTGTACAGGTTATGCGAAGTATTTGGACGCGGCGAAGCTGGCTGTGGAGAACTTCATTGATTTGGATTACACGAGCCACAGAGATCACTGGGTTTCTTATGCCCTTAATGAAATTACGAGGCATGTGCCCGATGTGCGGTACTTTGAGTTTGCAATGAAGAATGCTGCAAATAATACAAAGCGCATTATGGAACTGACAAGATCTGCACAGACTAGTTTTGAGCTTCTGACTGTGGCGTGGGAAACTCTCATGCGAATAAAGGAACAGGGGGTAACAAGCAGGTATCTCAAAAAGTTTGACACTGCTGAGTTTGCCAGGGTTATTTACCTTAGGGCGCAGCATTTGCTCAATGGGTTCTTTTTTCCTGAGGTTGCTATGTATATGAAGTTTCCTGATAAGGTTGTCGGGACATTTTTTACGCGGGAGGATAACTTTAAGGTTCGGATTGATGAGATTCAGCACTATATTCTGGGGTATAGTATATATTGCATGCATTATGATGAGATTGCGGAGTACTTGGGGTAGTGGCACATGCCCGATGCAAATAAAGGTATTGCGAATCTGCTCCTTGTTCGGGCTGAATTGCTCGCTAATTGACAGGAGAATCTTGGCTTGTTCGGATAGCAGTTAGCCGCAATAAATTGAAATGGGTTATGGGTTATCCCTTAAAACCTAAATACATCATGCAAGGAATGTTAAAACCATGAAAAGACCTGTGTTTTTAGGTTCATCAACAGCAGTCGTAACCCCATTTCGTAATGGAAAAGTTGACTTTAAGAAACTTGGAGAATTAATCGACATGCAGATTGCAGGGGGCACAACGGCCGTTACAATCTGCGGAACCACAGGCGAGAACTGTACGCAGTCAATTGAAGAACATCTTGTGACTGTAGAGTTTTGCATTAAGCATGTAAACCGCCGTGTAATTGTTATTGCAGGTTCAGGCAGCAATAACACCCGCGATGCGCTGTTTATGTCGCAATCCGCAGAAAAGCTGGGCGCTGATGCCCTGCTCATGGTAACTCCATACTACAACAAGACCACCCAGCGCGGCCTTGTAAAACATTTTAACTTCTTGGCGGACAGGGTCAACTTGCCCATCATTCTCTACAATGTACCCAGCAGGACAGGTATGTCGTTTACAAAGGACACCTATGTGGAGCTTTCCAAACACCCCAATATAAACGGCGTCAAAGAGGCTTCGGGGGACTTCGCCCTCATTGCGTCCACCTTGGCAGCCTGTGGCGACAACTTTAATGTGTGGAGCGGCAATGATGAAGATATTGTACCCCTTATGTCCATAGGCGGCAAGGGTGTAATCTCGGTGCTGGGCAATGTGGTTCCGTCAGTCGTGGCGGAGATGACGCAGCACTGTCTGGACGGCGACTTCAAAAAAGCCGCAAATCTTCAGCTAAAATACCTCGACCTCATTTCCAGCCTCTTCATTGAGGTCAACCCCATGCCTGTCAAAACTGCACTGAATCTCATGGGCTATGATGTGGGCGAGCCCCGTATGCCGCTATGTGACCTAGCCCCTGAAAATCTTGAAATTCTCCGAAAATCCCTGACCGACGCTGGTTTGTTGGGATAGTATAACATTTTTTGCAGAGCAATACTCCCCTTTAAGCCGATGTGCCCGAAGGGGAGTATTGGTTGTAGATTAGTCACGCTGCTCTAGTTTTTCCTTAAGTTCGTAAGCGGTCAATGAAATAGTACCGTAAGCGGTCAATGAAATAGTACCTATCCAAAAGTCAGAAAAAGTTAGATAATAGTCAGGCGCTAAAAAACTGCAAGAAGCAGATAGTAAGCCTAAATCT
>WQRL01000284.1 GCA_009786775.1 Oscillospiraceae bacterium | reverse complement strand
GATTCCGAGATTCCTGTCATATCTGCTGTAGGGCACGAGCCTGATTTTACAATCGCCGATTTTGTGGCGGATGTAAGAGCCGCTACCCCGTCAAATGCGGCGGAAATCGCCGTGCCTGACATCAGTGAGATAGTATATGCGCTAAACTCGGCCAGCACTAGGCTAGGCCAGTCGGTTAACCGTGAGCTCAAGATGTGCAGGCAGCGGCTAGGCGAGCTTAGCGCAAAGCGTGCAATGCAGCACCCGAGAAACTTTATTGACGACAAGCGCCTGCTTTTAGACCACAGCCAGGAAAGGCTTGCTGCGGGCTTGCAGCGTAAGGTGTATATAAGCAAGGAGAGATATGTGCGCCTTGGGGCAGCCTTAGATGCAATGAGCCCGCTAAAGGTGCTGGGGAGAGGCTATGCGATTGCCAGGCGTGAGGACGGGAGTATAGTCAAGGTGGGAAAAGATGTAAAGCCGGGTGACAAAATTACTCTCCGGCTTAGAAAAGACGAGATAGATTGTGTAGTTACATAGAGCAAAATAGGAGAACATATGGCTAAGAACAGCAGGATAACTTTTGAGCAAGCAGCCGGAAGAATCGAGGAGATTGTACGGCTGCTGGAAAAGGGCGACGCGCCCTTGGATCAGTCGCTGGCCCTTTTTGAAGAGGGGACCAGGCTAATAAGTGTCGCCGGGAAAATGCTTGATGATGCCGAGCAGAAGGTTGTGCGCATGCAAAAGGGCGCTGACGGCGAACCTAGGGAAAGAGTTTTCGATGAAGATGAATAATGCGGAGCTTTTGCTGAGTGAAATAAAGCATTGCCAGGTGGAAGTAGAGAAATATCTTGAGGCGGCTTTGCCAAAAGATGCCTTGCCAAAAGGTGCGCTGGGCTATGAAGTGCTTCTGAGCGCCATGCGCTACAGCCTGCTTGCAGGCGGGAAGCGGATTAGGGCTGCGGTGTGCCTGAAGTTCTGTGAGGCTTGCGGGGGCAGTTTTGAAGATGCTCTGCCCGCTGCATGCGCCATTGAGATGCTGCATTCTTATACTCTTATCCACGACGATATGCCATGTATGGATGATGATAGTATGCGCCGTGGCAAGCCGGCAAACCACATTGAATTTGGCGAATTTACTGCGATGCTGGCGGGTGATGCCATGCAGGCCCTGGCGTTTGATACGCTTTTGAAGTCAGAGTTGCCTGCGCAAAGTGTTGTGGAAATGGCAAAAATACTGGCTCAGGCCGCAGGCCCTCACGGAGTGTGTGCAGGGCAGTACCTGGATCTATCAGGAGAGGGCACGGAACACACTCTCGAAGAGCTTTTGCAGATATATTCACTCAAGACCTCAGCTTTGTTTTCTGCGGCGGCACAGATGGGCGCTATCGCTGGCGGCGGCACGCAGGAGCAGGTCAGGGCCGCCGGAGATTATGCGCAGGCGGTCGGCCTTGCATTTCAGGCGCAAGACGACATTTTGGACTGCATTTCAACAGCGGAGCAGCTGGGTAAGCCCATAGGTTCTGATGCAGACAATGAAAAATCCACTCTGGCCTCAATTTTGGGGATAGAGAAGTGCAAGAAGCTGGTGCAGTCTGAAACGGATAAAGCTGTAAAAGTAATCGAAATGGTGTTTCCGCAGGACGGCTTTTTAAGGCCGCTGGCAGATTATTTGGTGAGCAGGGAATACTAATATTGCATAAAAGTATTGAATATTCATCTGCAAACTGGTATTATATGCAAAACAGCGGCTCAGTATTCTAGTCAGATCTGCCGCCTACCAGGAAGGGCCTAAAAATCCTTTAAAGGGCATATCTTTGAAACCCGTGGTGCTTGCTTTGAACGCCCAGTTTGGGGTGGGTGCTGGGGGGAAGCGCTGTATCTTGCAGTGCTTGCGTTCTCAGGGCGATTTCCAATGGCATGGAGAACCCGACCCTGTTTTCGTGGAGACCTGTTCTTGTGCGGGGCTTGGAGGGATTTTGTCCCTCCGCCGACTTCGTACGAATCAGGTGTGAACCTGTATTGCGGTGCGTAGGGTAGAAGGTTTCGTAAGAAATCTTTCCCGGGCGAAAGCCTGAAGCTGTGACTTCGTAACGGCTTTGAGTGCTGTGTGCAGTGTAGCCTGCCTTGAGTGGTAAATGCGGATAGGGGAACCACGCGTCCTTTGTTATGGCCATAGCAAGGCACGCGATTGCTTCTTGAAATATTTCCTGCAAAAGAGGCTAAGAGGCGGTTTGACTGTGGTGGAAAACACCTAGGCTGTTCGGATATTGTGGCGACTATATCCGAGGCGTGCGGGGGATTGCAGTACGGACTAAGTGGCAATCGGGCAACGGAGCGGGTCACGGAAGCACGGAACCGGAGACGGTTAGATGAGTCTGTTTCCTTTGGGCGACACTCCGGACGTGGGTTTAATGGGAAACCACCTTGCCGGCAACGGAAGGTACCTGCGGGGGAAATCCGGCCCGACNTAAGCCGTAAGATTTACCCCATACGCTGCCGCTGCTTCGCCGCAAATATTTGCCGCAATCATAAATTCTGCGGTTTTTGCAGTTTAACACTAGCTTGAAAGAGAGTTTGTAGCTGTAATGAAAACTAAGGTCAATTTTCGTTGGCTCATTACTATTGTTTTGATAAGTGTTGCCGGATCTACTGTTTTTACAGTTGCATCCACTGAGGTTCTGGGTAGAACCGGGTATGTGATTTCCTTTGCTGTGGTCGCTTTGTTTATTGTCATAGGCATAGTCTTTGACATAATAGGCGTTGCGGTGACCGCTGCTACGGAGGCTCCTTTTCATTCCATGGCGGCGAGGCGCCAGAGGGGGGCTGCTGAATCTCTAAGGCTTGTAAAAAATGCTGATAAGGTGTCGAGCTTCTGCAACGATGTGGTAGGGGATGTCACAGGGATTGTCAGCGGAGCGACAGCGGGGCTCATTGCCGCGAGGCTGAGTCAAGGGCTGGGCACTGGAAACATCGTGATACCTCTTCTGATATCGGGTATTGTGACAGGGCTCACTGTCGGCGGCAAGGCAATAGGGAAAAACAGTGCGATAAACAACAGTACGGCCATTATACTGCGCGTGGGGAAACTGATTAATCTCCTGCGTCCCCAAAAATCAAAATAACTCAGGCAGAGCTCCGCTTTAGGAGCCTTAAAAATACGCTTGCCCCGTACATCCGCTTTGTGCGGAAACATCTTAATTATAGAAGGTTGTGCTCAATTGAGTATTTTAGATAGTATTGACTCTCCGGCGGACGTAAAGGCGCTTAGTGAAGAGTCACTCGATACGCTCTGTAAGGAGCTTAGGGAGTTTTTAATTAATAGCGTGTCAAAAACCGGGGGGCATCTTGCTGCAAATCTCGGTGTTGTGGAACTGACTGTCGCAGTCCACAGGGTTTTTGATACATCAAAGGATAAGCTGGTTTTCGATGTGGGGCATCAGGCATATGTCCACAAA
>WQRL01000283.1 GCA_009786775.1 Oscillospiraceae bacterium | reverse complement strand
ATTGGGAGGTGTTGTCCTCCCTAGACCAGTTTATCGGGATGGCGTAGCCGCCGTTTATGAAGTAGCCTGAGCCTGCTCCTGAGGTAAGAAAATCCTCGCTGGCAGCTCTGGTTGTGGTAATGGCTAGGCGGCCTGCGGTGTCGCCGGCTATTCCTGATGTGGCCATTCTTAATATCAGGACATTTGTTACAGCAATCTGGTAATTGTTGTTGCCATCCACATATGGGCGGCCGTACTGGCGCAGATAGTACATACCTGTTTCTTCGTTAAACTCAAAGGATGTGGTCTTGCTGCCCTGGCCGAAGGTGACCGAAAACTCTGTAGCGGGCACGCCATGCTCGGGGGTGGCATCGTCAACGAAAGAAAGTGCGCGCTGATAGCCTTCTTCGTGCTCAATGCGCAGGCCTGAATCTGCCAAGTGCAGGGCAATCAGCTCTCCTGAGGACATGAGGTTGTGTGGTGCCCGTCTGCTGCGGTCCCTGAACATCATGCGGGACCCTTCGGTTATTGAGGATATCCTGCGGTTGCGTATGGCCGTATTTGCCTGAGGGCTGCCGCCAGAGAACATGAATATAGCGTCGTAGCTCTGGGCTAGGTCTACGGTGTAAAGCCGCGCACTGCGCACCGCACCGATGCGCCCTGTTTCCTCTGTCGGGTTTTGGAAAATAGCCAGCATCCTTGTGATTCCACCCTCGACGAGAATTTCATAAATTATATCAGCTTGAGACATGCCAAGCTGCGGAAGGGCTAAGTTGAGGTTGTCAATGACAACTGCAATGGGCCTGTAATTGGAGATGTCCTCTTCAAGAGGCATGCCGGTAAGAGGATGCCAAGGGCCTTCATGTTCGGGCTCAGGCTCTGGTTCGGGCTCAGGCTCCGGTTCTGGCTCAGGTTCTGGTTCAGGCTCTGGCTCGGGCTCAGGCTCCGGTTCCTCAACAATAATCGGTTCTGGCTCAGGTTCGGGCTCCGGGAGCTGTGCCTGACAGGTGGCGAATGAAAGTGACACAGCAATAATCAGCAATGCAAGCGGAACGAGCCGCCTGAAGAGTTTTGAACTAAATAAATTTTTAACGAAGTCGGGTAGTTTAATTTTTCGTAGCATCAAATCGCTCCAGAAATATATTGAAATTCACTCTATGGAGAGCTGTAATGTAATTAACCTTAGACATTTTACCCCCACTAACCCTTTCTGTCAATAAAACTTGTTCAACAGACCTTAATATGCTAAAATAAATTATTACAGTTTACAGACTAGCCGAACACATGCGGGTGCTCTGGGGGAAAGTGGGACGGCCGCAGTCCTGGAACACAAATTTCGCCTAGATTTCAAGTTTCCTCTAGGGTAGACGTGACTGACGGAGGCCGTCCCGCTTTTCCACAGAGTACTTGCATGGGTTCGGCGGATGGTTTAGATGTGTGTGAATTGTAAGAAAAAATTATCATGGAAGCGGGGGTGCAGGAATGACAAATAGTTTTGGCTTTATCCACGACAAACTTGAAATAAAAATTTTAATTCTGTTCATACTTCGCCGCCTGCCTGAACCGATAACCATTGATGTTCTGGCGGAACTTACCATGTGTGACGATGGAATTAGCTATTTTGACTTCTCTGAATGCGTTTCAGAGCTAATCAAAAACGGCCATATTAATGTTAAAGACGGCCTTTACGCCCTGACACCCAAAGGGGCAAAAAACGGCGAAACAACAGAGGTCAACTTGCCATATTCAGTGAGGTTAATAGCCGAGAACAGCACCTCAGCCCTTCGGGCGGCTCAAAACCGCAACGCCCTTATTAAAACCTCGCGCTCCTGCATTACCGACCTCGGCTGCAAGGTGAAACTCTCCCTGTCCGACGGAATTGGTGAAATAGTGTCCATGGAGCTATTTGCAGCAAACGACAAACAGGCAGCCGCCATAGAAAGCGGCTTTAGAAAAAACGCCGAGGGCATTTACAACAAACTAATTGAGATGCTTGTTGAGTAAAAACCGCAACAGTCTATTGAACTTACTGAAAACTTGGAGCCGTTTAACTTGACGAGTATGGTAAGATGATATACAATATAGAGCAATAAGTTTTGATTGGAGATACAAGTGCGGATAGCTGCTTTTTTAATGCCATTTTTCGCCCTCTTTGCCGGCGGATTTGGTTTTGTGCTCAGAAGGCTTGAGCTTAGGTATGTTTTTGATTCGGCAACAGGGCTGCCACAGCGGGGAGCTCCGATAACCTATACCCTAATCGGCCTAACTGTATTATTTATTATAATAAGCCTTGTATTCACTATCGTAACTGCCTCAAGGAACAAATCCCCCGCAGGCTTTGAAAATGCTTTTGGAACCGACCCCCTCACATACCCTGTCATTTTGAGCGTAATTGGAGCAATTTGGCTCGCCGCGACAGTTTTTTACTTTCTTGACATGCGCTCCGATTACACACGCATCCCAATTTCAGAAATGTTATTTATGGCGATGTCGGCCCTCTCAGCGGTTTCAGCCGGGTTTTTCGCAGTTGAAATGTATCAGGACCCACGGCGTAAGTCAGTCTATGCCCTGAGCATTGTACCCACTTTGTTCATGTGCTTCTGGCTGGTTCTGCTTTACAACGAAAACGCTTCAAACCCAATACTTCTAAGCTATGCTTACATATGCCTTGCAATAATAGCCTCCGCTATGGGCTTTTATTATACCTCAGGCTTTGTCTATGGCAAGCCGGCACCGGGCAGGGCCGCTTTTGCTTATCTTACAGCAATATTTTTCTGCTTTATAACCCTGGCAGACCCCCACCACATGATGATCCGTGTTGTTTTCGTTGCGGTTTTGGCAATAAATGTCCTCTACTGCTTCAAGCTGCTTCGGAATTTGCAAGCAAAATAGGCCGGATTTAGCATAAATGCCACAAAAACACGGAAAAACGCCAATAAACATCAATAAGCGGTTGACAAACGCAGTCTAAGTAGCTATAATTAACTTCGGCTTTTTTATCAGCCATTAATATTTTGTCCCCATGCGCGAGTGCTGGAATAGGTAGACAGGCACGTTTGAGGGGCGTGTGCCAACAGGTGTGAGGGTTCAAGTCCCTCCTCGCGCACCAGTTTTGATTATCCGAGGAAAGAGGTGAACATGATGAAGGAAGGAATCCATCCCAATTATCAGCCGACCACTATTAAGTGCGCGTGCGGTGAGGTTATTGAAACGGGAAGCACAAGAAAAGATATCAGGATTGAAATCTGCTCCAAGTGTCACCCCTTTTACACAGGTAAACAGAAACTGGTAGATACCAGCGGACGTGTTGACAAGTTCAACAGAAAGTTCGGCCTGAAGCAATAATCGTTGGGCCGGCCGGCATAAGCTGGCTGCGAGCCTTAAGCCCGTGCTCTTGAGCGCGGGCTTTATTTGTGTGCCGAGCATGGCATAAATCTAACCGGTGAAAGTCCGGAGCGGAGGTACTCATAGCCAACCGCATAGTGAAGCCCAAGGTGC
>WQRL01000282.1 GCA_009786775.1 Oscillospiraceae bacterium | reverse complement strand
ATAAACTCTGGAAATAAAGGCCTTTTCAAATATGGCTCCGAGTATAAATCCGGCAGCCATGGCAGCCAGTAAGCCGAGAACCCAGCTTCCTGAGGCAATGAAAACTGTGCGGAATACATATGCTCCCCAGAGGAACAATGTGCCGTGGGCGAAGTTTACAACCCTCAAAAGGCCGAGGATAACGGACAAGCTAGATGCCATCAAGAATATATGTGCACCTTCTGAAATGCCGTTAAAAATTAGTGTACCGTAAGTTGCCAATCTGTACCACTCCTCTCATGCTATAGTCCGAGATGACGCTGCTTGAGCTCATCGTCTTTTTCTAAGTCAGCCATAAGGCCGTTGTGTACTGTGCGCCCTTCGTCTATTATGTAGTAGCGGTCAGTGACTATCTGCGCCATATGGAAGTTTTGCTCAACTAGCAAAATCGTTGATTTTTTAGAAATTTCTTTAAGGGCGAGTGCCATTTTCTCAATGACGACAGGGGCCAGGCCCTTGCTGGGCTCGTCAATCAAGATGAGCTCCGTTTCATTTACAAGCGCACGTCCGACGCTGAGCATCTGCCTCTGGCCTCCGGAAAGGGTGCGGGCCTGGCGCTTAAAAGCCTTTTGCAGGTCTGGGAACAGCTCTAGGATATATTCGATGCGCTCGTCAGTGGCCTTGTCTTTTTTGTGCTTAGCTAAAATTAGGTTCTCTTCAATTGTTAGCTCGTCAAACACTCCGTAATCTTCGGGGCAGATGGCTATGCCCATGCGGGAAATCTTGTGGGGGGTTCTGCCTGCCAGCGAGGTGCCGTTTAGCTCCAAAACACCGCTGCGGGTCTTGACCATCCCCATTACAGTGCGCAGGAATGTAGTCTTGCCTGCACCGTTGCGGCCGAGGATTGCAACGGCCTCACCCTTGTTAATCTCCATGTTTACATCGTGCAAAATAGTAAACAGACCGATATAGGACACTAAATTTTCAACTTTAAGTAGCGACATTTACTACACCTCCTCCCAAGTATGCGGCCAGGACATCGGGGTTTTGCGACACTGTATCAGGGTCGCCCTCTGTGAGAAGCTCGCCGTTAACCAGCACCACAACGTGGTCGCTCAGAGCCTTTACCATGCCCATCTTGTGCTCAATGAGCACTATGGTTGTGTCGCCCTTGTCCTTGATGTGCTGGAGCATGTCTATCATTACAGGGACTTCCTCAACGCTCATGCCAGCGGTAGGCTCGTCAAGTAGTAGGACTTCGGGCTTTTGCGCCAGTACCATGCCCAGCTCCAGTTTGCGCTGCTCGCCGTGAGTAAGGTCGCCGGCCTTGATGTCGGCCTTGTCCTCAAGCAGAATCTCCTTGAGCAGCCTGTCGGTTTCGCTAATTATTGCATCATATTTCTTATAGCTGCGAAACATCTTAAAGCCGATTTTTGCCGAACTCTGCACCGATAGCCGCACATTTTCATGAGCGGTTAATGCAGGAAAGACATTTGTGAGCTGGAAACTTCTGCCCAGGCCGGCGTGGATGCGCTGCTGGGGGGTGAGCTTTGTGATGTCCTTGTCTTTGAAAAAGACCTTTCCTGACGACGCTTTGAAATGCCCGCTTATCAGATTGAAAAATGTGGTTTTACCCGCACCGTTAGGACCTAGAATTGTTGTAAACTTATGCTCTGTAATTGACAAAGACACATTGTTTACCGCCTTTAGAGCCCCAAACTGTATAGAGAGGTTTTCGGTGCGCAGGATGACATTGTCCAAAATATCACAGCCTTTCACTATGTTTTTTATTTCATCTGAAATGTTTTTCTCACAAAAAATACAAAATACATAAGGTATAAAATATCTTTTGTGCGTAATGTTATCACATTATTTACAATTTAGCAATGACTAATTAATTATTTTGTGATACGAGTTGCTTAGGTGTGGTTAAGTTGCACAAGCGTTGCATAGTCCGCACACCTGTTGTATAGTCAGTATTATACAAAAGACGGAGCGTTGTTTTCCGGTTTTGTCGTAAATTATCCTTTTCGTGTCATAAGTGTGTAAATTTAGCGTTAAATAAGCATGGGCGCTGTCGCAAATGCGCACTTGGGCGTCGTAAGCGCATGGGCGGGCGCGAAAAAGAGGCGGCATATAGCCGCCCCTTTGAGCAATTTGAGCCCTTTAGCTGATTATGGTACTCTAACGCAGAAACAGCGGGAGAAAGACAATTGAAATCATTGTCATAAGACAGATAACTGTGTTCATTGACGGGCCGGATGTATCCTTAAACGGATCGCCCACGGTATCGCCGATTATGGCGGCCTTGTGTGAATCACTGCCCTTGCCGCCGTGATTGCCTTCTTCAATATGCTTTTTGGCGTTATCCCAAGCGCCGCCGGCATTTGACATCGTGTTGCCTAAAAGCACGGCGCAGAGCATAGCTCCTGCAAGAAAGCCTCCGAGCATTGCGGTATTTATGATGCCGACGACAATCGGTACCACCACTATTAATGCGCCAGGCAAAATCATCTCATGCAGGGCTGCATCGGTAGCGATGGTTATACATTTGTTATAATCGGGCTTGGATGTGCCTTCCATTATGCCCTTGTCCTCACGGAACTGGCGGCGCACTTCCTCAATCATCTTGCCTGCGGCCTTGCCTACAGAACGCATTGTGAGGGAAGCGAAGAGAAATGGCATCGTACCGCCGACAAACAGGCCTACCACAACGAGTGGGTTGAGCAGGTCAATGGTGCTCAGACCCGCAATTTCCGTATAGGACACAAACAAAGCGAGCACTGTAAGGGCGGACGCGCCCACTGCGAAGCCCTTGCCTATGGCTGCGGTGGTGTTGCCGACTGCGTCGAGCTTATCTGTAATTTCGCGCACGTCCTCAGACAGTCCTGCCATCTGCGCTATGCCGCCTGCGTTATCAGCCACGGGGCCGTAAGCGTCAACAGCTACGATGATGCCTGTTGTGGCAAGCATTCCAACCGCAGCAAGGCCTATGCCATAGAGCCCTGCGCTAAAATAGGCTAAAAGTATGCCTAAAGCTATTAAAATTACAGGCCAGACGGTGGAGTACAGGCCGACGGCAAAGCCGTCTATTATTACTGTAGCAGGTCCGGTTTCGGCATGTTTGGCGACGCCTTTGACGGCTTTATAGTCGTTTGATGTGTAGCGCTCAGTAAAATACCCGATGGCAAGGCCGATTATGACGCCGGCAGCCGCCGCGCCAAACGCGCCGATTCCGCCGAAGGCATTTGAGTAATCCATGCCGAAGTCAAAGCCGTGAAAACGCATCTCCGGGCCGAAGAAAACCCTGCCGAGAAAAAATGCAGCAACTAAAACGATTGCGCTTCCAGCATAGGTTGCGGCATTTAACGAGGCAGCGGGATTTTTAGTATTTTTGCCACCGACAAAAAACACCAGGACAACTGAGGCGAGGACGCCGACGGTCGCCAAGAGCATTGGAAACGCAACAGCTTCAAAAACCATCCCCTGACCGTCAAAACC
>WQRL01000281.1 GCA_009786775.1 Oscillospiraceae bacterium | reverse complement strand
TAATGCGCCCTGTGGGACTGCGCACCGCCGGGGTTTCTAATCCCGTCTAGCGTATCGCCAACACCAAGAAACAGATATAATAGCGCGCAAAACAAAAGAGCCGCCCCAAGCATCCTAAGGTTCCAAATCTTCTTTATCTCGTATCCTACAACCCTCACGCCACCACCTCGTCATCACCGTAGATGTGCATGAACACATCTTCCAAGCTGGCGAATTTATCACCTTTAAGAGCTTTGGGCGAATCACAGCAGAGCAGTTTGTGGTCTTTGAACATAATAACCTGGTCTGCTATTGTTTCAATATCGGAAACTATATGTGTCGAAAGAATAACTGTCCTATCCTTGGCAAGAGAGGCTATAAGATTGCGGAACCGAACACGCTCCTTGGGGTCAAGCCCCGCTGTCGGCTCGTCGAGTATAAGTATTTTTGGATCATTGAGCATGGCTTGGGCTATCCCCACCCGCTGAATCATACCACCTGAAAATTTCCGCATCTTCTTGTCCTTCACGTCCAGCAGCGCCACAACCTCAAGCAGCTTGAGGGCTTTGCTTTTAGCAGTTTTGCCATCAATCCCTTTGAGCGCTGCGATGTACACGAGAAACTGCATAGGGGAATAATTTCTGTAAAAACCAAAATCCTGAGGCAAGTAACCTAGAATGCCGCGGTAGGCTTCGTCCAGCTTTGTAATTTCCACGCCATCATACAAAATCTGCCCCTTTGTGGGAAAAATAAGGGTTGTGAGCATCTTTATAAGAGTGGTCTTGCCTGCCCCGTTTGGGGCAAGAAGCCCGTAAACTCCATTGGAAAACTCCAAAGTCACATCTTGCAGGGCAGTGAAGTTTCCGAATTTTTTTGTTACATTATCAACAATCAGCATAGCGCACCTCTTTTGTTATTATTTTTATTTCCCGTAGAAACAGTATAAAAGATACTGCCGCCACCCCCAAAGTTAACGCAGGCGGCAAGTGGGATAGAAGTTCCTCCCAAGCCTGCCTGTTTACCGCCATAGGCAAGATACTGAGCACCGCCCACACCGTTGCCCCTGTCCACCAGCCGGCTCTAAAGCGCCGCATGGCGTAGATTATAAGCAAGGTGCAGAGAAATAGCGAGCTGAGCGAAAGGGCGATGAGCTGAAGTAAATAACCCATTTCAGTCACGGCATAATGAGAATAACCCCCAACTATAGCGAAAAATACTCCCGCAAGAGAAAAAACCAGTAGCCGGAACCCCGCAATTTGCCTCGCGGTGTAGCGGAAAGTCATTTTAAGTTCATACAGTCCGTTTCCTTCCATCCTCTCCACAACTTCTGTGGAGAGTGTCAGGCCGAGAAATAGCAGAGGTGAGAACAAAAACAACAAGGAATGATAATTAAACTGGTCAGAAAGCCCGTCGGCATACAGAATAATCATAAGCACGTATACCGCAGCCACAAGAACTGAGAGCAAAACCCCAGAAAGCGCACCACGAAAAATCACATTTGGCCCAAGCTCTCTTAGCATATTCCGTAGAAAACCCGGTGTTGAAACTGGGGCGGCAAGCCCCTTGTCCAAGATTGAATTAATTGATTGTTCCCGCTTCTCATCTGTAATATTCATCACTAAACTCCTTTCGCAAAACTTTAATCAGGCGGTAATACTTGGTTTTGACAGTAGCCTCAGGCAGCCTTAGATCTGCTGCAATTTCGGCAAAGGTTTGCCCTGCGTAAACTTTAAGCCTGAATACCCGCTGGATTTCTGGCTCAAATTCGGCAATGTGCTTTTGAATCCGCACCGCCAAATCCTCATCCCCCAGCCGCTGGGTAAAATCATCCTCACTTGCAATATCCAAACCATCAATATCAAGGATTTTGCTCCGCACAGCCGAGCGGCTCCGGTGGTGGTCTATGATTTTATTGGTGGCAATACGGTAAAGCCAAGTGCGGAACCCCGCCTTTTTGCTATCATAGCGGGAGATGGTTTGAAGCATGGATACAAAGATGCCCTGCGTCAAATCCATTGCGGTATGCTCATCCGCAGTTTGCCGAAATGCGTATGTATAAATTTCATCATAATACTTTCTAACGAGTGTGTCCGCAGCATCCCTGTCCGCAGATTTTTGAACGCTCCGAATTAGGCGCCGTTCCTCAACCAAGATCTTTTCACCTGCCTTATATATGTATATTCGTTTCACAACAGCAAATAGTTTCAAAAAATTTTAATAAAATTTTTCATCACAAACAATAATAGCAAGAAATGCTTAAAAACAAAAGCGGCACTTCCCTAAAAGAAGCACCGCCCTTGCATTTTGCTCCCACGGCAATCTAGCCTTGGGATATATTAAATCTTACTCCACTCTCTCAAACTCGAAAACGTATCCCGGGGTCAGCCTGTTAGTAAACGTAATGGTGTTCCCTCTTATCCTAAAGCCCCACTCCTCCACAGGCCATTGATGCGGGCCAAAGTTCATAATAAGATTGTTCCTTTCCAAGCGCCATGTAAATTCTTCTGTGTCAGGGTGAATGCCCCTAACACCTGTGCCATCAGCATAAAAATCATACTGGAAATCATTGAGTGTGGACAGCCATGTACCTACCAAGTCCTGCTCACTGTTTGAGCAAGCAGTGAGGGAACCCATAGCCAAAACCAGTATAACGGAAAGAACCGCAAGCCTTCCAACTCTTTTTAACATTTTCATAAATCTTTCTCTCTTTCTACTCTACTTCTTTATTATTGTAAGATATAGGCAAAAATCATATTTTCCGCTTGCAAGCTCTCTATTATTAGCACCCCGTCAACTATTACGTATGCCCAGTGCTCGAAACGCACGTGCCCTTGTGGCGTAGCCGGGCCAAGGTCAATCCAAAGTTCAATGTCCCTGGTTTCCCATTCGAATGTTTCAAAAGCAGCGGCTGTACCGCGGGTGCCTGTACCGTCGGGGAAGAATGTATATGTCCAGCCTGCATCGTATTCCCAGCCCCAAGTGCCTATAAGTGCGGGGTCAAATGCGCTCACGCCAACTGCCTGCTCCCAGAGCATCTCTGCTGCTGCCAAGTTTATTGCAAAACCTTCAAGACCTACCAGTAGTGCATCATAATCACCCAAAATTGCTGCTGCCAGCGCCTCATCCAGTGCATGCATTGAATCGTACACAAGGGAAACTGCTGCGGCGATTTGGATATGTGACTCAACAAACTCAGGAGGTGCCAGAAGTGCCGTCGCAGTCATGTCTTCCGCTGATTCTCCCACTGCATCCATTATTATGTAAAAAGCCTCAATCCATTCCACAAACTCATCATCAGTTTCGACATACTCAAGCTCAGTTAGTAAGAAATATAGAAACTCTGTAAGATCTTCAAACGCCCAGATGAATTCATTCATTGCTGCTAGGTAAATGGCTTCGTCTGTCATTATCATCCCGATGTAGACAGGGTCTTCAGGAAGCTCTTCATCTACTACAGGCTCTTCAGGCTCGTCTGCTTCGGGTTCCTGAGGCTCCTCGGCAGGCTCTTGTGG
>WQRL01000280.1 GCA_009786775.1 Oscillospiraceae bacterium | reverse complement strand
GCTATCATATATACGCTCGGATCCCCTATGCCAAAAGTCCAATTGAACTCTTCCGAGGTCACATACCCGCCGTTAATTAAGTACACCCACCCATCTGTAGGGACGGGCATACGCTACCGCATCTTGCGCTTATCAGTACGGCCGAAATAACGGCAAGCATTAGAATACTTCGCTTCATAACACCTTATTTTCATAGCATCTTACGCCAGGCTCTGTGCCCACTTGGCGTACTTTTCTATTTTTTCATCGCATTCGGCGCGGGTTTCGCTGCTGGTCATTATGTATACCTTGACCTTGGGCTCAGTGCCTGACGGGCGGACAATGGCCACTGTGCCGTCGGCTGTGTCAAAGCGCAGGACATTGGAGCCTTTTAGTTCCATGGGTGACTTCGCTCCGCTGGCTACGCAAGTTTCGGTTCCTGTATCATAATCACGCCTCACCACAACCTTTGATCCTGCGATTTCCACCGGTGGATTTGAGCGCAAAGCTGTCATAAGCTCACGCATTTTCATTATTCCGTCCAGCCCGGGCATTTGAAGGTTTAGCGTCTTTTCGCTGTACTGACCATATTTCTCATAGAGTTCCAGCAGTGCGTCATAGAGTGTTTTATTTTGGCCTGCATACCATGCTGCCATCTCCGCTATAAGCATGGAGGCTGTGACAGCATCTTTGTCGCGGACAAAGTCGCCGAGCATGTATCCATAAGATTCCTCATATGAGAATATAACCTTGCCCTCCCCGCTCTCTTCCAGGGCGTTTTTCTTTTCGGCCATAAACTTAAAGCCCGTAAATGTGTCATAGCAGACAACTCCGTTTACCTCAGCTATGCGCCTCGCCATTTCAGTTGTGACTATTGTCTTGAGCGCCACGGGATTTACAGGCATTGTGCCCGCTCTTTTCTTCGCGCTTATAAGGTAATCCAGAAGGAGCACACCTGTCTGATTTCCTGAGATTGTTATAAACTCCCCGCAGTCGTTGCGCACCATTATCCCCACGCGGTCGCAGTCGGGGTCTGTGCCTATTATCAGGTCGGCCTTGTGCTGTTTGGCCAGCTCAATTGCCAGGGCAAATCCTTCAGGGTTCTCGGGGTTTGGGGAAGTTACCGTCGGGAATGTGCCGTCAAGCACCATCTGCTCAGGCACACAGATTACATGCTTCATGCCCAAACGCTTTAGCGCTTCAGGTACAAGCCTGTGACCAGCTCCGTGAAATGGCGTATATATGAGTGTAAAGTCCTCTGCAACTTTTTTTACAGCCTGTAAGTCATTGGCCTGCGCCATAACATGCCCTAAGAATAGTTCATCAGTTTCCTCACCCAAAATGGTTATAATGCCCTCTTTCACACCCTGCTCAAAGTCCATTTTGCGGATTGAAGTGAACATGTCCAGTTCTTCCATTTTCTCAGCCACCACTGCGGCGTGCTGAGGCGGCAACTGCGCCCCGTCTGCCCAGTAGACTTTGTAGCCGTTATATTCCTTGGGGTTGTGGCTCGCTGTGACATTGATACCTGCGATACAGCCGTACTCCCTGATGGCAAAGGAAAGCAGCGGAGTGGGCCTGAGGGAATCGAAAATTCTAACCTTTATGCCGTTTGCCGCCATGATTGAGGCAGCTTCCCTCGCAAACTCATCGCTGCTACAGCGGGAGTCATAGCCTATTGCCACGCATTTATCCTGTCCGGGTTCCTCGTTAATAAGCATGGCCAGGGCCTGTGTGGTGTGGCGGATTACATGTATGTTCATACGGAACAGGCCTGTAGCCATTATGCCACGCAGGCCTGCTGTGCCAAATTCCAGTCTTGAGAAAAAGCGGCTTTCTATCTCTTTTTCATCATTTGCTATGCTCCGCAGTTCCTCTTTCTCCGCTTCCGACAACGCAGGGCTATTTAGCCAGTTGTCATACTGTTCGCGGTAATTCATTAGCTTTCCTCCTCAAACTCTTTGAGTTCATCTTCAAGTTCATCTTCGTCTAATATTATATCCGCACTAATAAGGTTTTGAGCATCCTCCAGCATTGTTTCTGGCACATAAACCTCCATGCCGCTGGGCGGATGTCCCAGAATTAGCTTGCCAAAAAGCCCGTTATTGGGGTATTCGCAGACATGGGGGATTCCATAGGCCTCAAGCAGGCCTAACACCATCTCCATGTCCATCGGGCCGCCGCCTATATGTGTTAGGTATGCGGGGGGTATGGCTTCGCCATTTTCAAGAAGAGGCCACTCGGGCTTATCCTTTTTTCCTCCAATAATCCAACTCATTATTTCTGCCTCCATTTATTTTTCGAGGGTGCGGGGTGCGCATATGTTTCCGCAAACCCCTCAAGCCCCTATTATTTATGATATTTTCCGCCCTCAGAAATCTTGAAAGCTCTGTAGATTTGTTCCAGCAGCATTATTCTGGCGAGGTGGTGGGGAAATGTCATTTTCGACATTGATAGCTTCATGTCAGCCCTGCCCTTGAGCTCCTCATCCATTCCCTCTGAGCCGCCAATTATAAAGCAGATTTTAGATATCCCTTCCACAGCGCGCCCTCTGAGCAGCTTCGACAGTTCTTCACTGTCTATATGCTGACCCTCTACGCACATAGCCACCACATATGCCCCGCTTGGGATTTTCGCTTCAATTGCAGCCCCCTCCTTGCGAAGGTTTTGCTGCTTATCCTCAAGAAGTTCAACCACGTCAAGTTTGCAGTATCCTGCGAGCCTTTTGATGTACTCACCCGCAGCATCAATATAAAACTTCTCTTTGAGTTTTCCTACACAAATAATCCTTACACTTAGCATCTTACTAATTATTGCTCCATTAAAACCATGAATGATAAATCATAAAGAGCTGCCACGAGTCTTTTTGACTTATCATTCATAATCAATTTTCCATCTTGTTATTGCTTATTTGCCCTACATCTAACCCGCATCGCGTTTGAGGGCTTTTGGCTCATCAGGCACATATACAGCTTTTATGTCAGCGCCGATAGCTGTGAGTTTCTCTATCATCTTCTCATATCCGCGCTCGATATAGTCCACGCCTTCAATGACCGTTTCGCCGCGCGCACATAGCCCCGCGATTACAAGAGCCGCACCGGCCCTCAAATCCGCCGCCTTAATGGGAGCTCCTGTGAGATATGGGATACCTTCTATTATTGCTGTGCGCTCCGTGACACGGATGGTGCAGCCCATTTTGGAAAGTTCATCCACATACTTAAACCGGTTGTCCCAGACACCCTCAGTGACGGTGCTGGTCCCTTGTGCCATGCACAATATGGCGGAAATCTGAGGCTGCATGTCTGTCGGGAACCCTGGATACGGCATTGTTTTGACATGAGTGCGCACCAGCGGCTGAGTCCTCTCTACAATTATGGAGTCCTCAAGGTCAGTTATAGTAACGCCCATCTCCCTTAGTTTGCGGGAAATGCAGTCCATGTGCTTGGGTATTACATCTTTAATAACAACACGCCCTCCGGAGCCTGCCACGGCTGCCATATAGGTGCCTGCCTCAATCTGGTCGGGGATTATTGAGTAAAA
>WQRL01000279.1 GCA_009786775.1 Oscillospiraceae bacterium | reverse complement strand
CCTGCGATAATCACGCTGATGCCGCGGGATGTGGCTGTACTTGCATACTCGTAAAGCCTTTTGGGGGTTCTATGGGCGGATACTATGGTTATTTCGTACTCAATTCCCATTTCATCCAAAAACTCAGCCGCCTGGGACATCACAGGCAAATCTGAATCACTCCCCATTATTATTCCAACTTTCATGAACATCTCCTTAAATTTAGAGCGAATTTATTACAACGGCTATTATACATCATACTAACCATGCTTGTAAATATATCCGAATGTGTGATATACTATTTTTGGAAGGATGATTGTATGCTAAATAAATATTTATGTGAAGTGGTATATAGTGAGAAACTGGCTGAAGATATCGTGGCGCTCACGGTGGTTAATAAGCAGCTTGCTGAAAAAGCCGTTGCCGGACAGTTCTTGCACATCAAATGCGGGCATTCGCGGATTTTGCGCAGGCCTATAAGCATTTGCAGCATCCGCGCAAGTGCAATAGAGATTGTATTTGAAATAAAAGGTGAGGGTACCCGCTGGTTATCCCGCCGTAAGCACGGGAGTTTTCTGGACGTACTGGGGCCTTTGGGCAATGGCTACGACATGCCTGAGGGCAAAGCTATTGTAGTTGGTGGCGGGCTGGGTGTTCCGCCGATGCTATTTGCTGCCGACAGCGCCAGAAATGACGTAGCTGCAATCCTGGGATTTAGAAGCCATGACAGGGTTATTTTGCATAAAGAATTTGAGGCTGTTTGCGAGAAGGTCATAGTTACCACAGAGGATGGCAGTTACGGAAAGAAGGGCACGGCCATAGAGCCTTTGAGGGCACTTTTGGCAAGCGGTGAATATAGCTGCGTTATGGCTTGCGGTGCGCCGCTAATGCTCAGGGCTGTGGCACAGATATGTAAAGAGCTAGGTGCTCCGCTGCAAGTTTCTCTTGAAGAGCGCATGGGCTGCGGAGTGGGAGCTTGCTTAGTCTGCGCCTGTGCAACTAAGATAGATGGGGAAGATGAGATGAGCAGGGTCTGTATGGACGGCCCTGTTTTCAGTGCAGATGTTGTAAACTGGGATAATATTTGAGGAAAATTCGATGATTGATTTAAGTTTGAATTTCGCGGGGATTAAGTTCAAAAACCCTATTGTCACAGCTTCAGGCACATTTGGTTTTGGGCGTGAATACGGCCAGCTATATGACCTCTCGAAGCTAGGAGGGATATGTGTGAAGGGGCTGACCCTTGCGCCGAGGCTTGGGAATAAGCCTGCGCGTATAGCCGAGGCTCCGATGGGAATGCTCAACAGCGTAGGCCTGCAAAATCCCGGGGCCGATGCCTTCATACGCGATGAACTTACTTTTTTGCGCAAGTTTGACACTGTTATAATAGCTAATATTTCAGGAAACACCGTTGAAGAATATGCTCAGATAGCGGAAAAACTTTCTGATGCAAAGGTGGACATGCTTGAGGTCAATGTATCCTGCCCGAATGTGAAGGCAGGCGGGCTACAGTTTGGCACGACTGTGCAGGGGGTTTCATCAGTAACGAAAGCTGTGAGGGAAGTTTCAAAGGTTCCTGTTATGGTCAAACTTTCGCCCAATGTGACGGATATCGCTGAAATAGCAAGAGCCGCCGAAGGGGAGGGAGCAGATGCCATATCGCTTATAAACACCCTTTTGGCTATGAGGATAGATACGCTTACCCGCAAGCCGTCCTTGGCTAACAATGTGGGAGGTCTGTCAGGTCCGGCAATATTTCCTGTTGCGCTAAGAATGGTCTGGCAAGCTGCATCCGCCGTAAAAATTCCTGTGCTGGGAATGGGCGGAGTGGCAAGCGGCAATGATGCGGTTGAGATGTTTCTGGCAGGAGCCAGTTTGGTAGGTGTGGGAACCGCATGTTTTGACGATCCATATGCGCCGCTTAGAATAATTTCGGCTATTGAGAAATATATGACAGATCAAAATATTACATTTTTATCTGATCTCATTGGGAGGCTAGAGTTAAATTGACAAAAATTTTTTTAATAAGGCATGCTGAAGCTGAGGGAAATCTTTACCGCTTTGCCCAAGGCCAGTGTGAAGGGCTTATTACTCCGAGGGGATATGTACAGATTGAGCAGTTAAAGAAGCGTTTTGAAAATGAGAAAATAGATGCAGTTTATTCAAGTGACTTAATAAGAACTCAGGTGACCGCAACGTCTGTAACGGAGCCCCACGGCTTACCCCTCACCACATCGCCAATGCTCAGAGAGGTGGCGATGGGCGATTGGGAGGAGATGCCTTGGGGCGATATTGAGCGCAGTAACCCCGAAATGCTTGCCAAATTCAGCCTCGACCCCGCAAACTGGCAGGTGGAGGGCTCGGAGGCATATGAGGATGTAATTAAGCGGGTCAAGGACTTTATTGCGCAAGCTGCAGAGCGGCACGCTGGGCAGACTATCGCTATTTTTTGCCATGGATTTGCAATCCGTTCTTTTTTTTGCAGGCTTATGGGATATGCTTCTAATGAAACAAGAAATCTACCATATTGCGATAATACAGCCGTTGCCCTTCTAAATTACGAAAATGGGGAGTTTACGATAGCCTACCAGGGAGACAACTCCCACCTTGAAGCGCAAGAGAGCACATTTGCTCAGCAGCAGTGGTGGCGTGATGGCAAAGATCACTGGAAAACAGAGAATATGCGCTATGTAGAAATAGACGAAAACCGTGATGCAGCTGTTCTTGAGGCATACTCCAATGAATTTGGCCCCTTGCCTAAGTCAAGCACCGCATTTGCCACATTTTTGGGGGATATGCCCGCCGGACTTGTGGGCTTTAGCAAAGCAGGGGACGATGCCGGAGAGATTGATTTTATATTTTTAATGCCCGGGCTGAGAAACCTCAGGTTTGGAATTCAGCTTCTGGGCAAGGCTGTTGCGCATTTCAGGCGTCAAAAGGTTGAAACTTTGCGGATAAAGGTTAAAGAGGGTACCCCAATATATAAGCTCTGTAAAAAACACTGGTTTCAAGAGGTCCGGCAGGAGGGTAGAAGCTGTGTTTTGGAGAAGAACATACGGAATTGGTAAGATATGAAAGCAAGACAAAGTGAATTTCTGCCTGTTTCCCGTGAGCAGATGCTGGAGTTAGACTGGTATTATTATGACTTTTTGCTGATAACTGGCGATGCTTATATAGACCACCCGAGCTTTGGCACAGCGGTTATAGGCAGGGTGCTTGAGGCTCAGGGTTACAGAGTGGCTGTGCTTGCGCAGCCTGGATATAAAGATATTTCCGACATTTTGGAGATGGGCAGGCCCAGATATGCAGCTCTTATCGGGGCGGGAAATCTCGACTCCATGGTAGCTCACTACACTGCCGCAAAAAAGCCCCGTAGCGAGGACTATTACTCGCCGGGCAAGAAAACCCGCAAACGCCCTGACAGGGCTACAATAGTGTATTCAAAGCTGGTGCGGGAAGCCTTTCCCGGCTTGCCGGTAATTATCGGCGGGCTTGAGGCATCTTTGCGCAGGTTTGCCCATTATGATTACTGGGAGGACAAGGTACGTAAA
>WQRL01000278.1 GCA_009786775.1 Oscillospiraceae bacterium | reverse complement strand
AGGCGGGGGCGGAGCTAATAAACCCTGGTGGAGCATGTACGCCCACCGTCAGCTTTAATATTCCGGGTATGGCACCATCGGAGGTGGCATATATTCTTGAGGAGAGTTATGATATCTTATGCCGCACAGGCCTACACTGCGCACCGGAGATCTTCGGGTGCTTGGGGCATAGGGAGGGCACGGTAAGGTTTTCTCTGTCAAGATTTAATACGATGGAAGAAATAGATGAAGTGATAAGTGCCGTAAAGGATATTGCAGATGCAAATTGATGTAAAAAAAGTCGAAAACTGCTTTGCCGGCAGCCGAAGCTATGAATATAAATTGCCGATTGACGGAGAGTGCTTTTTTGAGCTGCTTGACGGCTGGGAGAAAAAAGAGCACCATAAGTACCGCCGCCCGTTATTCACGGCAGATAGGGATGGGGTCAACATAAAGGGCATCCTAAAAGCAAACACCATCAAAGTAAGCTTTCCCGCCGCGAATTGGGAAGCTGCGAAAGAATCCTTTGAAAGCTGGCTTGTGGATAATGTTGAATAATGAAGATTTGCCAAGGGGTGGCGAAAGGAAAACAATGCTTCTGATATTTGACCTTGATGGTACTCTCTTTGAGGCTAAACCTGTTGTTGAGCAAGTTGGGTTAGACACTGCCTCACCGGGGTACTCAAAGCGGCTGGCCAGTGCAATATGCGAGCATGGCAGGCTGTTTTCAGGTGTTTTCGAGATGCTGGGTAAACTTTATAATGCCGGGTACCGGCTTGTGATATGCTCAAAGAGCCCTATAAAATATATTGAGCTTGTGCTTGAGCAAATGGGAATATCCGGCTTTTTTGCGGCGGTGTACAGCAGTGAGGGATATGCTTCTAAGGCGGAGCTTGTGGGGGAAATTATCACACCTGAAGAGCCTGCAATTGTAATTGGGGATACACACGGAGATGTCACTGCAGGGCATGAAAACGGTATTCCGGCAGTCGCTGCGATGTATGGTTACGGCAATAAGGAGCTGCTCTGTAATGCCGATTTTTTTGCGGATAGTCCGGAGGAGATATACTGCGTGATTTCAAAATATTTAGCTGAGCTATAGCTTACCCTCGGCCGCCCAACTTTCCCCCAGAGCATCCGCCCTTGTCCGACTGGTCCGGTAACCCAATTATAGAGCACCAGCCTATGTTCGGGCTGGTCAGCAACCTAAGTCTGTGGATAGGTCAGCAGCAAACAGCGCAAGTTGTGTTGAAAACTTGGCTTACCTGTGCTATTATCGAAGCTATATAATGCTTCGACAAAGGTGGTGTCACTTGACTTGAAAAAAAGAATAGTTGCCTTTATCTTAATTTTGGCTTTGGCTGTGGCATATGTGCCCACCCGGTCACAGGCTGTAATTACGCCACATTTCGTTATAATAAATGAAACGCTCCTGCCGTTTAACGAGGAAACAATGCCTTTTATAATAGGTGCTGACGTATTTATACCGGTGGGTGTGCTCTCTGCGTTGCGTGTGTGGGAGGTCGGTGCGGTAGATCATGTCAGGCTTTATGGGGGAGGCAGGTATATAGACTTTTACACCGCTCCGGGAAATGCAAGGACTGTTGCTAGAAATGGGGTTGAGTTAAACTGGCCGCCGGCCCGTGTGGTAGGGGCGCGGTTTTATGTCCCGTTGCGCCAAGTTGCCAGCTTTTTCGGTTTTAGTTCCAGCATTCATGACATCCCTGAGGATATCATTCCAGAGCGGCAGATGAGGGCTGTGAGGATTGTTTCAGATTCCGTAATAAATGCACCGACTGCAATCGGCATGAATAGGGCAGCGATTAGGGAATCGTATTTACAGCGTTTTCCACCGCCGCCGCCCGAACCGCCCGTGCCTCAACCGCCGGATCCGCCTCAGCCTCCGATAACCGAAGAGCCGCCGCAGGAGGTGCTGCCGCCGGACTACAGTGATGTAACAATTCATCTGAGCTTCTTTGATATCTCGGCGGGAAGTGCTCCGTGGATTTTAGATTTGCTCGACATTCGGGATGATCCGGGGTTCTATGCCATATTTTTTGTCAGCGCAGAGGATATCCGCTTTGACCCGGGGCTTATGCGGCGGATTTCCGGCTCAGGCCACAGTCTTGGAATTTGGCTAAATGAGGGGACATTTGAAGAATACCTGTACATATCGGCACTGCTGTTTGATGCTGCGAAAACCAGGACAGTGATAGTCACAGCCTATGATGAGGCGCAAGCAGCGAGAGAGATGGCTTATGAGCATGGCCTTATATTTTGGGAGAGCGGGCCGAGTATGGTGGACTACATAGACCAGACAATGGCGGAGATTACACAGATTCTCCCCCGTGAGAGCGGGGATAGGGCAAACCTTATGTTTTCGTGCACTGGAGATGCCGCCGAAATCCTGCCGGGAATTTACTCGTATCTCAGGACTAACTTATTTACAGTCGTAAGAATTACTGAAACAGTGGAGCCCACAGCAGGGGAAGAAGAGGAACTTTTGCCTGAAAGCTAACGGAAGGCGGAATATAGGAGGAAATTACTTTATGGATGGCTTACAGCTTAAAGCTGTTGTACTGGGAGCGGGGAAGGGTACCCGTTTGCAAGCGGGAGAAAATGATGCTCCAAAAGTTATGCGGGAGGCTTGCGGAAAGCCTTTGCTGTGGTATGTAATAAACGCCCTGCCAATACAAAGTAAAGAGGATATAATTCTGGTTGTCGGATACGGCAAGGAGCAGGTTATTGAATATTTCAGTGGGTATAATTTCGCAGTGCAGACGCAGCAGCTTGGCACAGGCCATGCTGTGATGGCAGCGGGTGCGCAGCTTGAAGGTTTTGGTGGCGCGGTGCTGGTATGTTACGGCGATATGCCGATTGTCAAGCGCGAAACATACGAGGATTTTATAAGGGCTCATTTCGAGCAAAAAAATGATTGCACAATTTTAACCGGCGAGTCAGACTTAGAGCAGCCGTTCGGCAGAATTGTCCGGGATTCAAAAGGCGGGTTTCTTTGTGTTGTAGAGGAAAAGGACTGCGACGAAGAGCAGCTTAAAATAACTGAACTCAACACAGGTGTCTATGTATTTAACACCCCACTGCTGCTAGACGCACTCAAGCATGTGAGAAACAACAACGCCCAAAGTGAATACTACCTTACAGATGTTCCAGGCATTTTGCGTGAAAACGGTGCCAAGGTAGGCCTATACGAAAGAAACCTAGGTGATGAAATCCTAGGGGTGAATACCCAAGAGCAACTAGACTTGGTAGAAAAGATTATAAGCAAGGGGCTTTAGAAAATCCCTTGAGCGGACGGGTGGTACCGTGCCTATGGTTAGTTTTGCAGCGCAAATCAGAAGCCGTAGGTGCGTCCCGTCCGGCCACAGCAAAATTTTTTTTTGCATAATCCAGTTTCACATTCCGGCCGCTGAAAGTTTTAATTTTTGATAAGCGGCGTGAACTTTTACACAAAAAATTCACCAAAATCAAGGGTATACCCGCACCTGCGCCCTTGATTTTGTTGTTGACAAACCTAGCTATTGGTGTATAATAAC
>WQRL01000277.1 GCA_009786775.1 Oscillospiraceae bacterium | reverse complement strand
TTTTTCCAAAACTCCGTCACCATATGGCGGGTCAAGGAAGATTAGGTCAAACTTCTCGTCCCCTTCTGCGTAACGCAGCGCATCCCGCAACAAAACCTGTACCCTGTCCTCAAAGCCGCATATTTTTACATTTTCCCAAATGAGCTTGACTGAATCGGATTTCGAGTCCACAAACACGGCGCTCCCCGCCCCGCGCGACAGGGCTTCTAGCCCCAACTGACCCGTCCCTGCAAACATGTCGAGCACTTTTCTTCCCTCTATATCAAACTGAATTATGTTAAAAACAGACTCCTTAACCATGTCGCTTGTCGGCCGGACACTGACGCCTGCCGGCTCTTTTAGTTTCCGCCCCCTGACACTTCCGCTGATAACCCTCATTTTAATTCCCCCCTGTCCTGTCGTAACGCAAACGCGATTCTTATTTTACTTCATTTTCATTAAAGTGCGCAAAAATCTTCACCGCCACATTTTTCGGCACTACCTTGGTAAGTTCTTCAACCGAAGCTGCCTTTATGGCCTTAATGCTTCCGAAGGTTTTAAGCAAATCATTGCGCCGCTTCTCCCCGACTCCTTCAATCTCATTGAGTTTTGATTTATAACTGCTTTTTGAACGCAGGCTTCTGTGGTACTCCACAGCAAACCTGTGGGTCTCTTCCTGAATTGTCCCAATGAGGGCAAACACCGCAGGGTTTCCCACAATTCCGATTTCCTCTCCCTCCGGGGACACCAGCGCACGGGTTTTGTGCTTGCCGTCCTTAACCATGCCGAACACAGGCACCCCCAGCCCCGCCTCACTGAGCACCCGCAGGGCTGCGGCTGCATGCACTGCGCCACCGTCAATAAGCATGAGGTCAGGCAGGACTGAGAACTTCCCATCACCGCTGCCATAGCGGGCGATGCGCCTCGAAACCACCTCGGCCATAGCCCCCACGTCGTTTTGTCCGTCAAGGGTTTTTATCTTAAAGCGCCTGTAGTCTTTTTTGCAGGGCTTGCCCCTGTCAAACACTGTCATTGAGGCCACTATGTCTTCCTTGCCTGTATTTGAGATATCATACGCTTCGATCCGGTCTGGAATCTCTTCAAGCCCTAGTGCGTGTGCCAGCCACTCGTGGGTCTTGAGTGTCTTTTCCTCATAAGTTGAAGCCCGCTCCGATTCTTCCCTTGCGTTAACATTGGCAGTTTCAACCAGCTTTGCCTTATCCCCTCTCTGGGGCGCGATTACATAGACCTTCTTGCCCGCCTGCTCCGAAAATAACTGCTCAAGAAGCTCCGAATCCTCTGTTACAACAGGCAGGCAAATTGTTTTAGGAAGAAATCCACGTCTTTCATAGTACTGGCGCACGATGCCTGATATTGCATCAGGATCATCTTCAATAGGTGTTTCAAACAGTTCAAAATCCTTAGAAATAAGATCTCCGCCTATGAAGTGAAGAACAGTTATGCAGCTCTTGGCAGGCCCCCGGAAGAAACCCACCACATCAGTATCGGCCATCGAACCCGCTATAACAAGCTGCTTCTGAGCCAGAGCTTGCACGGCCCTCAGCTTATCCCGCCTCTCGGCGGCATGCTCAAACCTGAGGTTTTCCGCCGCTTCATTCATTTCATTTGTCAGCTTCTCTATGAGCGCGGCGGTCTTGCCTTGAAATATGTCCACCGCCTCTATGACAGCCTCTTTATAAGCAGGCTGCAAATCCTCACTCTGGCAATATGCTATGCATGCGCCTATATGGAAGTTTAAGCAGGGCCGCTCCTTGCCAATCATCAGCGGAAATTTCTTCCCACAGGACGGCAGCTTAAGAGCCTTTATAACCGTTGAAACAGCCTCACGGGTCACCGTCCTGCCTCCGTAAGGCCCCAAGTACAGCGCCCCGTCATTTTCCGGTTTGGGCACAATCTTCAAGACTGGGTAGCTACTCTTCAAATCCACCTTTATAAATGGATAACCCTTGTCATCGCGCAGCCTTATGTTATACTTGGGCATGTGGCGCTTTATTAGGGAATTTTCAAGCACCAGTGCCTCAAGCTCCGTGTTTACAATTATTACATCAAAGTCTGAGATTTTTGAAACAAGAGTCTGGGTTTTAGCATCATGTGCACCAGAAAAATAACTGACGACACGGTTTTTAAGCCGGGCAGCCTTACCCACATAGATAACAGCCCCTTGCTTATCTTTCATTATATATACTCCAGGCAGCGCCGGCAGCCCTTGAGCTTTTTCTTGCAAATTTATTTTCAAGCCTTATTCTCCTGCGTATCTGGCAATCCGGCTCATTATCTCATATTTTCGGCTAAAAATCAAATTTCGGTGCTGTAGATGCCACATAGATATCACATAGATTCCGCCCACAGATATGCAAGTATCACAGTAGATGCACCCAGCGCAGAGTTAGCCAGGCGCATAGCAAAAAGCGGGCTGGCATCTGCATATAAACATTCACGCCCCTCTTTCTTTTGCAACTTTTTTCAATCACTCCATATTCTTTGCAAACATATTTTTATTGACTTTTTTCTGTATATAGTGTATACTTTTTTTGTTCACAAATTATGAAAACCTACTTACAATTAAGGGCGGCGCCCTTAAATTTTTTTGGAGGACACTCATGAGAAAGCGCTTTTTAGCCACTATTTCAGCATCTGCTCTTATCCTAACGCTCATCCTCGGAATCTCCGCAGCTGCAACCGCATCCTCACCCATCTCGGTATACATCGACGGCAGTCCCGTACCTCTTACAGACCAATCCCCAGTCTTTATTGATGGAAGAATTTTTGCCCCCGTACGCGGGGTTTTTGAACATCTAGGCTTCGCTGTCGACTGGGACGAAACAGCCGGCACTGCTACTGTGACCAATTGCTGCGCAGCGATTGCCATAACTGCCGGCAGCCCCTCCTTCACAACAAATGAAGAAAAATTCGCACTTGACATGCCTGCGTATACATACGACGGCAGCATGATGTTGCCATTGCGCCCAGTGCTTGAGAGCGCAGGGTACTCGCTGACCTGGGATCCAGACACGCAGACCGTCCAAATCACTACAGCCGTGCAGGCCCCTCCCCCCCTAGCCCCGGTCACATTCAACATGAACGCCAGCTTAGAAGGGGTGTTTGCAGCAGAGAACGACCCAAATTTCTTAATGGAATTTCGCAGCAATCACTTTATAATAGCCATTCCACCGGAGGTGCTTCAACTACCAAGCTACGCCCCTCCATTCCATTTGCCCGGCACATTTACAGTAAACAACGCCAGGTCAACAGTTGAACTTATGTTTATTGAGGAGCTTATTTTCCAAGAGCTGCTGTTTATAGCACCCTTGCTGTTATCCCAAAGACCTGACATTATCGCCGTCTTCGAAGATTATAACATGGAAGAATCCCTTGACCAGATTTTCCTCGTAGCACTCTATATCCTAGCAAGTTCTTTAGATGAGTTTATGAGCGAATTTGGCACATCACTAAGGTTTACCCCAGGTTTTAACTGGCTAATTGCTGGCGATGGCACAGTGCTTGTCCGCGAATAATCTGCAAGTGAGTCAAAATTTTTAACACCTATTT
>WQRL01000276.1 GCA_009786775.1 Oscillospiraceae bacterium | reverse complement strand
GAGCTGCTTGGTGCAGGAGCAGTTGTGGAAATAATACCTATTGCTGAGCAAGAGGTAGCAGCGGCAAAAGAAGCCCTGTCAAACAGGGATAGATTTTATCCCGAGGGGCGCTTAAGCCCGGTAGCAGGTGTGGCTGGCGTAGTACCTGACCTTGTAATGGTTTTCCCGGACGACTTTGATGCGCTGGTGGAGGCATTTGCCGCGCAAAGCGCAAATGTCACTGTCCCCAATATAGAAATTTATTTTAACTCCACTGACCCCAACTCGGCAACTGCATACTGGGGTATGCTGGAAGTGCTTGATATATTCGAGGCTTCTCTGGCAAATGTTTTTGATATAAACAGGGGTGTGGAGCAAGCTGACTTTGCCACTGCGGCAGACATCTCCGCAACCATTATATCCTCCATGATGCCCATGCTCCTTATGCTGTTTTTGTTCTCGGGGTGCATGACCTTAGCACCTGAATCCATCGCAGGCGAAAAAGAGCGTGGCACACTTGCAACGCTTCTGGTCACTCCGTTAGGGCGCAGCGAACTGGCCGCAGGGAAGATAATAAGCCTTGGCATACTCTCGTTGCTATCAGGTTTTGTAACAATCGCGGCGACAGTTCTGGCGCTGCCCAACATGATGGGCGGGGCAGATGGTGTGTTTGAGGTAGCTATTTACAGCGCAGCGGACTATTTCTGGCTCGGACTTATAATAATCTCATCTGTATTGCTGTTTGTTACCCTTATATCAATAATCTCCGCATTTTCTAGGTCAGTAAAGGAAGCGAGTGCTGCGTCCACTCCGCTTATGTTTTTGGTAATGATAGTAGGCGCAACTTCGTTTTTTGGCGGAACGCCGGCAGGCCCGGTGATGCACATCATACCGGTTTATAACAGTGTTCTGGCTATGAGCGCCATACTGGCCTTAGACTACTCGGTTACAAACGTAGCGATAGCTGCGATCAGCAACATAGTTTACGCCCTGGTAGGCGGGTTTGCACTGACGAAGATGTTTAATAGCGAGAGGGTTATGTTCTCAAAATAGATGGATAACCAGCAGGCGGGGGCGGAGCCGCTGCCTGCTTTTAGAAGTTAGGTACAATTAAAGACGGACCAAAGAAGGAGGGCTTCTAATGGGCTATGTAACTTCCCCGGGCATTCTTTCTCAGCTAGTTCTTGTTTTTCCATTGGGGGTCACCTTTCTAGCCTACTTCGCCATCGCAAAAATACTTACCCTAAATAAGGCAATACGCCTAAAGGAGAGCTTGTACATTATTTTTGCAAGCCTCTTTATAACTGTAATGAGGATTTGCGCATCCGCCTTTTATCCTAGCATTGTATTTGATTCGATTTATTTTTTGAGCTTTCAATCCCTCATATTCCTGTACTTTTATAAGATGAACTCATACCCTGTTAAGAAGGCCATTATACTGCTGGTAACTTCAGTCTTTTCCTCGTTTTTAATCCAAATGACGCTGCTTGAAGTTATGTTTTCTTTTGAGTTTTTTCATTTCACCGCACTTTCTGCACCGGCTCTGCAATACCGCGGAGCACCTATGCCGCATCCGGTGGCGCTGGTTGTGAGCGCCTGCTTCTTTGCAATGGTTTCTATTCCGGTTGCGCTAATCGCTGTGAAGTTTACTAAAGTGCCGAGAAAAGTAGTCAATGCAAGCAGCCGCCTACAGACAATCCTGGCCGTTATTGCCATAGCCATCCTCGCTATCTACTTAGCCATGTGGATTATGGCGCGTGTGGAAGCACAGTTTACAATCCCTTCGCTATTTTCGTGGAATATGTTAGCCATATATGGCACTGCCGCCGCGTTGTTTGCCTGCTTCTTCTTTTATGCCAGATTTCTCAGAGCGCAGCTTGCCCTGCAACAGGAAAAAAGCGAACGGGAAAACTTGCAGTTTTATCTAGGCCAAATAGAGCAGCAGCAGACGGCCATACAGAAGTTTAGGCATGATTATCTAAACATTCTCGCATCCTTGGACAGCTTTCTGGATGAAGATGATTTGGCAGGGCTCAAGGACTATTACGCAACTAAAATCAAGCCGGCCTCTGCAGTCATTACGGATAGCAACTTCACTCTGGGGAATCTGCGGAAAATAAAAGTGAGCGAAGTTAAAAGTATTTTTACAGCCAAGCTGATTCAGGCTCAGAATATGGATATCGACACGGTTTTTGAAGCCGATGAGGATATAGAGGTAGTTTATGCTGACACAGTGGCGCTGGTGCGTATGCTGGGCATAATCCTTGATAACGCCATTGAGGCCATCGAAGACCTGGGGCATGGCACGCTTCTGGCAGGCTGCTTCAAACAAGAGGGCATGACCAGCTTTATTGTCCAAAACCCTTGCCGTGAGGACACCCCTGCACTGCATAAGCTGGTGCAGTCGGGCTTTTCCACCAAGGGCAAGAACCGTGGGTTAGGCCTTAACAATCTGTCTGAGTTGGTGAATTCCCAGCCAAACATGACCCTTGAAACCAATATAGAAAATAATTCCTTCACCCAGAGGCTCATGATTGCAGAAAGATAAGGGAAGCGAGGTCATAAGGCATGTTGCACATTTTCATATGTGACGATGACTCCAAGCAGCGTGAGCGGATTGAAGCCATTGTGAGAAAGCATATCCTCATAGAGAACCTTGATATGGATTTGGCATTTGCCGCCGGCAGCCCGGATGCATTGCTGGATTATTTGGACAGGCACCCCAAAAATCGCGCACAAAACGATTTTGGCCTATATTTTCTGGATGTTGATCTTTCACATGAGCTAAATGGGATACAGCTTGCCGCTAAAATTAGGGAGCGGGAGCCTATTGCGCATATTGTGTTTATTACAAACCATGCGGAGCTGTCTTATTTGACTTTCCGCTACAAAGTTGAGGCGATGGACTACATTACTAAGGACTTTCCCGAAGAGGTTGTAAGGCGCGTCAAGGACTGCATTGACACGGCGTATGCCCGCCACCTGTCTGTGAGTATATCGCCGCCCGCCGGAAGTTCCAGCAGTTTTCCGCTGCCCATTGGCGACACGGTGCGCATGATTTCTGTGGATGAAATAATGTTTTTTGAAGCGCATCATGCAGTGGAGCATAGGTTGATTCTGCATACAAAAAATGGCCGGTTTGAGTTTCGCAGTTCTCTTAAAAAAATTGCGGAAACTCTGCCGGATTTTTATTCTTGCCATAGGTCTCACTTGTTAAATGTAAAGAATATCAGGCATATTGACATACCCCAGCGGGTTGCTGTTATGAGCAATGGAGAGAAGGTTTTAATTGCCACACGCAAAATGAAGGGGCTGCTGGCGCAGGTGAAATTTTCACAAAATACTTGACAAATATAGCTGCTTCATAGTAGATTACTTTACGGCTAGGCAACCAGTTTGAGGTTTAGGTATACTATGTCCCTGTCGTCTTGTGAGATGCCATGTAACACTTTTCCAAAAAAGTTGTATGACTTATTTTTATGCTGTAATTTCAAGGGTTTGAGTACAGCTTGAACGGCTAATATTTTACACTTGACTCTTGTGCAACACAAGCGTTTATAATTGCAATCAC
>WQRL01000275.1 GCA_009786775.1 Oscillospiraceae bacterium | reverse complement strand
CATAGGAGCTTCCGTTGCAGGGCTGTCCCTCTTGGAGACAGCCACACCTTCGGCAGAGGCCAGAACAACACCAGCAACGCCATCTCAGGTTTCTGAGAGAATACTTGAAAATGCCACAATCCCACAGGCTGCCCCTGCGGTTGCAGTGGCTGCCGCAGCCACAGAACCTGACGAAGTTCCGAATGAAACTGACGGCCTTGATTATGCCGGCACCCAAGCAGAATTTGTCCCCCCATCAGTCACCGTTTTGAAAAGCCCATTCCAGCAAGGGCAAATTCCAGAAAACATTTTGACAATGGACGAAGCTGCCCAAATAGCAGCCAGATACATCTGGGATGTTTTTGGAGCATGTATTGACGGCATGTATGTTCAGCTCATGTACTCAAATTGGCCCGGTGTCTCAAGAGCTTACTGGAACGGCACGGTTGCCAGTTCGGCGGAGCTGCTAGACCGCACTAGTGATGATTTTGAGTTTAAGTATTTTTTCTTTATTGACGCTGAAACCGGCATGCGTGTAAACATTTCCAACGCAACAGGCCGCCGTGGTGCCGGAAGCAGAAATGTTGACATGTGCGATGATATGATAATGGCACAGCGCAGATCCCCCTTGATGCTGGCATTTATGGACTTTGACCTTGAAGAACGCATTGCTGCACTTGGCCTGAGCCAAGAAATGCTTGACACATACACGCAGACAGCACTGGAGTTCGCCCAGAGGCATTTTTACAATTCAGAAGTCGTTGAGTTTGGACTTGCCGGAGCGTGGTCGATAAACGCAAGCATTGCCTTTGACGCAAAAGGAAATGAATCTCTCAATTTGGAAATCCTCAATTTCACAGCAATTGATGATACAGGCAGAGAGGCCTCAGTTACAATTACATCCGAAAATTCACAATTTTCCGATTTCGTTTCAATTTCATCACAGCAAGCTGATTTAATTGAAGGGTTTTACTACAGCCGTCCCGGGCGCGGTTAGAATGTACAGCTAACCAGCTGCTGCAATAACTGCAATAGCTACGCTGGCTACACAGCCACGCGACAACACATGCCCCTACGAAACTGCCTTGCAAACCAAGCAGCTCCGTAGGGGCTTAATTTCGCCCACTTTTCTGCCCTTAGACCTCCGCCCCCTCCCCCCACACCGTACACAACTATGACACATCTCCATGATAGGCTTTCGATGAAAAATTTAGGAGACTGAAAAATGTTAAACATTCTCATTGTCGAAGACGATAATGCAATCGCCAAACTTATAGATATAAATCTAAGCGCTGAGGGCTACCGCTGCACATGTGCCTTTGATGGCAAGGCCGGCGCTGACCTCATTGAGAGAGAAAGTTATGATCTGATTTTGCTGGATATAATGCTCCCTGAATTTGACGGTTATGATCTTCTCGAATATATACGCCCCCTCGGCACTCCTGTTATTTTTATCACCGCAAAAGGCTCTGTGGATGACAGGATAAAAGGGCTTAGGCTAGGCGCGGACGATTACCTGGTAAAGCCTTTTCAAATAGGGGAATTAATTGCCAGGGTTGAGGCAGTTTTGCGCAGGTACGGCAAAAGCGATAAGCAACTGGAGTTTGATGATGTGTCAATTAATCTGGATTCCAGGCAGGTGCTCAAGGCCAGCGCCCCCATAGATTTGACTATCAAAGAATTTGACCTGCTGGTTGAACTTGTCCGCAACAAAAACGTCGCCCTGTACAGGGACAGGCTTTATGAAAAGGTCTGGAATGAGGAGTTCTTCGGTGAAACGAGGACTCTCGATTCCCACATTCAAAGGCTTAGGAAAAAGCTAAGCTGGGAGGACAAAATCAGAACGGTCTTTCGCATCGGCTATCGGCTGGAGGGCTAAAAATGCGGGCAAGACGGGGAATATCCCCATCTGAGAGTTTGGAGGAATGGTAGCGGATGCGTCTGTTTGCAAAGTTTTTTCTCTGTGCGGCACTTGTACTCTGTGCCGCTCTTTTGCTATCGGGGTATTTGCTCATAACCGGCTCCCATGAGAGTGCCATTAGCCGGGAAACAGACCGCGCTGTGACCCAGTATCAGTTTGATAGATTCACTGTTCAAGCGAGTTTAATAACAAATGAAAGCGCATTGCGCTATGGTATCCCTTATGGCTTTTTTGACAGGCTTGCCGCTGACCTAAACGCTCTTACGGCTTTCATTTCCGACGATTTTTCTGTTATTTTTTCGCAGCTTCCTGAAAGCACCGATTTCGCATTATTTGACGAAATCACCGCCCATACCCATGCCCACATGTTTCAGACCATAGACGGCCACAGTTATATAATTGTCGGCGGGATGATTATTCATGATGATTTGACCCTATACTTGCTCACCGCAACTGACATAAGCGATGTGGTCGCCCAGAGAGATCAGATGATGCAGAGCTTTTTCAGGGTTTATATTCTGACACTTGCAATAAGCATGGTGGTAATTTTCATTCTGACAGCCCTGCTCATAAGACCCATAAACAAAATAAGCAAAGCTGCCGCGGAGATTGCACAGGGAAATTTTCACAAGAGACTTTCACCGTCCGGCGGCGATGAAATCGGAGAACTGTCAAATAGCTTTAACCTGATGGCCGATGCGGTTGAGGATAAAATTACCGAACTATCAAAAAACGCCCGTCAGAAGGAGGATTTTGTTGCAAACTTCGCGCATGAGCTCAAAACCCCCCTGACTTCGGTAATTGGATATGCTGACATGCTATATCAGAAATCCCTCTCCCCTGAGCAGGTAAAGAGCGCAGCCGAGTACATCCTCACCGAAGGCCTGCGCCTTGAGTCGCTATCGCTCAAACTTATGGACCTAATAGTGCTTGGCAGGCACGACTTCGTTTTGGAGGAAATGGATGTAGGTGAGCTTATAGAGAACATTACAGGGAGCCTTTCCCCCGTGCTCGCTGAGAAAAATGTCACACTGCGCCAAGACCTCCACCCCGCTTTCGTTATGGTGGAATATGATCTTTTCAAAACCCTTATTTTGAATCTAATAGATAACGGCATCAAGGCCGGGAGCAGCAGCATCAAGATTACAGGCAGCAGAGACGGCCACCGCTATGTAATAAATATCATAGACAACGGCAAAGGCATCCCCGATGCCGAGCTCTCACGCATTACAGAAGCATTTTACATGGGCGACAAATCCCGCACCGGCAAGCACCACGGCGCAGGGCTCGGTCTGGCACTTAGTTCTAAGATCGCAGAAATCCACGGCAGCCCTCTCGACATAAGCAGCATCGAAAGCATCGGCACAACCGTGGAAATTAAGTTAAAACTCTCATATGGGCAAAGCGGGAACTTTACGGAGGCAAGGATATGATTAGACAGAAAATACTTACATTTCTCGGAATCTCGCTGGCTTTTGCAATAGCCTGGGGAGGCTGGGTCTTTACAAGCAGGTTCATAATAGCTCAGTCTGACGCATTGCTCACGGAAACGGGCTCAGTGCTCGCTTTTGCAAATCTAGGCCCCATGCCCCTCCCCGCTCCTGCGCCGGAAAATGAATCTGAAGATGAGGAAGAACCTTATCAGGAGATGTATTTTAATCTAT
>WQRL01000274.1 GCA_009786775.1 Oscillospiraceae bacterium | reverse complement strand
CCATCCGCCGGACAAGGGCAAATGCTCCGGGAAAAAGCGGGGCGGCCTCCGTCAGTCACGTCTACCCTGGCGGAGGCTTGGCGCCATGGTCAAAATTTGTGTTCCAGGACTGCGTCCGCCCCACTTTCTCCCGAGCCATCCGCCGGACAAGGGCAAATGCTTCGGGAAAAAGCGGGGCGGCCTACGTCAGTCACGTCTACCCTGGCGGAGGCTTGGTACCGTGGTCAAAATTTGTGTTCCAGGACTGCGGCCGCCCCACTTTCTCCCGGAGCACCCGCCCTTGTCCGGCTGGTCTGTGGATGGACTGAGGATTCAAAAAAAGTTTGATTAGCTCGGCCGCCCGCTGTATAATGAAGTATGATTCTTTTCTGCAAGCGGTAAATCTTAAAAAATATGTTAGGAGTTAATGCTATGACTTGGAGAAAAGTCTTGAAGGGCATGCTAGTAACGGTTGCTATGCTAGTGTTTGTGGTGGTTTTATCAGACGGAGTGGTGGCAAGTGCGGCCGAACGAGCACCGTATCCTCCATTTCGAGTAGAGTCGCAAGATGGGAGCAGGGTATTCATTTACAATTGGCGACATCGTTTTCCACGGGCAGGGGTGTACTATAACACAAACCCACCACAACTGATATATAGTGTTGCGATATCAATCTGGAGTTTGCCTGAGGATAACTTTTTTATTTCAGAAGATTTTAACCATATCGCAATTGTGCACCCAGATTCGAGTACAGCCGTGTCATTTTATTCGTATGGTGTTTTGCAGGCAAGCTACCTTGTTTCAGATCTCGTGCGGAATTCACATTCTATAATAACCATTCAAGTTGGTGCTGGTGCTGCTGGGTTTTTCACCATTTGGGAGGAATATCAGCGCAGGAGCTTTAATGTGGATACAGGTAGGTTGCGCATCACCACAAGGGACGGACTCACCTATATTTTTGATATTTACACAGCTTCAATAACAGCAGGGCCGATTCCCGGAATCCCTCCACGCTACAGGCCTTTCGCCGGGCTGATGCTCTTTAGCCTAATTTGCACAGGAATAGGAAGAAAAATACATTCCAGAAAGGCAGAAAATACACAGGGGTATAAAGGCAAGCCACCTGCCCGTGTAGAGCATTGCTACCACTGGAGATTTTAGTATATGAATTCTATTTATCTTGTTTATACACAATTTCTCCGCGAGAAATTGTGTAGCGGATTCTGCCACAGAGTTTTTGACCGCCAAAGGGTGTGTTGCGTCCCTTGGATTTGAATTTTTCGGGGTCTACTGTCCATTCTTCATTGTGGTCGAATATCACTATGTCCGCACACGCCCCGGTATCTAAAACCCCTGCATCAATCCCTATGATTTTTGCCGGGTTTGCGGACATTAGGGCTATTATTTTTTCAAGGCTAAATTTGCCTGTGTGGTAGAGATGTGTCAGCGCCAGTGCCAGCGAAGTTTCCAGCCCTACAAGCCCGCTCATCGCATCAGGGAGCGGCTTTGTCTTTTCTTCCATGGAGTGCGGGGCGTGGTCTGTGGCAATTGCGTCAAGTGTGCCATCTTGGAGCCCGGCGATTATCGCTTCCACGTCATTGCCTGTCCTCAGTGGGGGGTTGACCCTTGCAAGAGCCCCTTGACGCAGGACTTCATCTTCTGTCAAAGAGAAATACTGTGGGCATGTTTCCGCAGTCACATTGGCCCCGGCCTGTCTCGCTTTTCTAATAATATCCACCGCCCCTGCCGTGCTCACATGGGCTATGTGTACATGCGCGCCTGTTTCGTTTGCCAGCATTACATCCCGGGCTACCATAATCTCTTCAGCTATTGCAGGCCTGCCTTGGAGAGCAAGTTTCTCAGACACCGCGCCTTCGTTTACACCGTAATTTTTGACCATTTCCTCATCTTCACAGTGGCTGATTATTGTCAGGCCGCTGGCTTTTGCATGCTGCATGGCTTTGCGCATGAGGGCTGCGCTCTGAACCGGCAGGCCGTCATCTGACAGAGCTACGGCACCCGCTGATTTGAGCGCATTGAAGTCCGTTAGCTCTGCGCCTTTTTGCCCCACGGTCACAGCACCTGCTGTCAGCACCCGTATTGGGGCGTTTAGGGCTTTGCCTGTCACGAGGTTTACAGTTTCGGCACTATCAATAACAGGGGATGTGTTCGGCATACATAGGCATGTTGTGACACCCCCTGCCGCTGCCGCTGCTGCACCTGTCATTATATCTTCTTTATATTCAAATCCAGGTTCGCGAAAATGCACATGCAAATCCACCAGCCCCGGCGCAACTGCAAGACCGCTGACATCGAGAACCGTCATTTCCTCCGTCTCGCTAATTGCATGCGCCACATCAATAATTTTTCCGCCATCTATTAAAACATCCGCCGGGCCGGTATTTTTTCCGTAGACCGTTCCGCCTTTTAGCAAAAGCATTTGCTGACCTCCTATTAGTCATATATGGAATTTATTCACGGCTAACACACCGCAGCAGGCTCTGCTCAAGCCGCTAAAAAGGATTTAAGGCCCAAAGTAAAATGGGTTCTAAGGCTAAAATTGCCAGTGATAACCATAATCAGCGGGAGGGGCAGTTTTGCCCTTATACCCTTGTGTATTTTCTGCTTTCCTTGCACGTATTTTTCTTCCAACGCCTGCGCAAACTATGGCAAACAGGCCGAAAATGACGAAAGGCCTGTAGCGTGAAGGGATTCCTGGAATCGGGCCTGCTATCATCTCGCCTGAGTATAGGTCAAAAACATATGTGAGCCCATCCCTTGTTGAGATGCGCAACCTGCCCGTATTAGCATTAAAGCTGCTGCGCCGATAGTCCTCCCAAAGGAGGGAGGGTTCGTTAAGACCAAGCTGAAACCGATGGATTGAATCAGAATTACGCACAAGATCCGGAACAAAGTAGCTTGCCTGCAAAACGCCATATGAATAAAACGACACCGCGCTCATTCGAGAATACAGGCTCCAAGGAGTCACAACCGCAAAGTGGTTAAGATCTTGTGAGATATAAAAGCGGCCTGGGGCTATATCCCACGTTGAAATATGATATATCAGCTGTGGTAGGCGGGTATTGTAAAACACCCCTACCAGTTGGAATCTACGCCAATCATAAATGAACACCCTGCTTCCGTCCTGCGATTCCACACTAAATGGAGGGAAAACCCCTCTTTCTGCCTCCCATATAGCGCCTCCGTCTGACAAAATCACTACAAATAGTAGCACGGCAACTGCTATCAGTATGCCACCCAAGGCTTTTCTCCAAGTCATAGCATTAACTCCTAACATATTTTTTAAGATTTACCGCTTGCAGAAAAGAATCATACTTCATTATACATAGGGAAGCCGGGCTAATCAACCTTTAATATATCACTCCAGATGCACTGTGACAGAGGATATTACTGCGCAGCCCATGTTTATATCTTTGCCCCAGCTGCTCTTGGTGCTGTGCATTTCGACGTGGGTATCGGCAGTTAGATGGCCTTCTGCGCCGCGGGCTGTTGCTTCTTTTATTGCAGTTGTTTCCGCCGATGGCTTTGCCGCAGCGATTGCCTCTTCAATAGTATCAAAGCTCATGCTCCCTGTTGGCATATG
>WQRL01000273.1 GCA_009786775.1 Oscillospiraceae bacterium | reverse complement strand
TACGGGGGCAGACATATCGCCTGCAACATAGACGCGGACGCCGCCCACGGGTGAGTGAGAGTGCCAAGTAAAGCGCATTTCACTGACATTTCCGCCCGGTGTGAGGTTTAGATTGCGGTAAGTTGTGCCTCCTGCGGACAAAAACTCCATGCCCGCCGGGGCTGCATAAGTTTCTGTGAAATCCTGCTGACTGTAGGTATATTCCCCTGGGTCAGCAACATAGTAGGAATCCTCTGTGTAACTGGTATCTGCTGCATAACTTGAGTCCGCTGTATAATCTGAGCTTGCTGTGTAGCTAGAATCTGCGGTGTAACCAGGCTCAGCTACATAGCCTAAAACTGTTGTATAGCCCATGACTATAACAAGGCTCAACAGCAAGGCCAAAACCCGCTTTGGGCGGCGCGATTGTAGAAAATTGTTCATTAAAATTTGTCCTCCAGTAAAATTGTTTTATACTACAAATATCTATATAAACTCATGTGCGTTTTGAATACACACGAGAGCTAATTAACGCTGTGGCAGGTGCGCACAGCACTATCGCCGCCGAGGCGGATAATGCGCGCAGCACTTCGATGGCTATGTCGGTGCGGTGAATCACCATATGGTAGTCAAAATTATTCAGGCGAAACACGACCAATGTAACAAAAAATGCCCCTGTGAAAGCGAGAATTAAAGTGTTTACCGATGAGCCTATGCAGTCCTTTGTCAGCCTCATGCTTCTGCTAAACACATCCTTAAAATCACCTTTTTTAGACGCTTGGCCTATTTCAGCCGTTGCGGAGGCGACAGATACTGCGGTGTCCATAACCGCACCCAGCGATGCAATCAGTATGCCGCAAAACAATAGCTCAGATATGCTTGCGTTGGCTGCAAAGCCCACCGCCACCAAATGGCTCATTTCAGGTATGTTAAAGCCTGTTATCCTCAGTGCAGAGCTTAAGACAAAATAAAATAAACAGCATAATGCAATCCCGATTGCCGAGCCTGCCATGCTGATATAAGTTTTCTTTTCAAAGCCCATTATTGCTATAAGAGAAACCGCTATTATAACCAGAGCCAGCACCAAGGTTAGGAGTGTGGGTGGTGCGCCGTGAGAAATAGCGGGGATTAGCAGGAACAAAATCATAACGAATGTAAACACCAGCCCAAACGCAGAACGGAGCCCTGACTTGCCGCCAACTGCCGCAAGCAGGATGAAAAATAGTATGACAACTATATATATTGTAGTTGCCCGCTCATAGGTGTGAACCCTTGCGAAGTAAACCGTGTCGCCCTCTTGATAATCGAAAAACAACACGAGCCGCTGTCCGGGTTGTGCATGGACAGCGGCATCAATAAAAAGAATGTTTTGGGCTTGGACGACCCGCCCTGAATGCTCCCCGGTCAATATTTCAACCAGCAAATCCTGTTGGCCGCGGCGCACACCGTCCTCATCAACCGAAGTCCGGTCAGAAAGAACCTCAAGCACTCTAGCCCTCGGATAAGTAGCATCGGTCGTCAAATTAATTCCGAAATCGGTATGCCAATTCATCCCAATCAAAATTACGGCGCCCATTACCAGGGCGGTGCAAACGAAAAATATTAAATCCTTACTAAGCCTAAATTTCAACCCAAAACAACTCCTGCTCTTTATATCAGTGGCATAGCCTGAGTAATTGTAGCATCGCTAAATGGGGAGAAAAATCAGAAATAGGTAAAGTCAATGTAAAATTTACCTATAGTAAAGTGCAGGTGTATATGCAAAAAGCCTCGGCAATCGTAGTGATTGCCGAGGCTTTTTGTTGGTGACCCGTATGGGACTCGAACCCATGTTGCCGGCGTGAAAGGCCGGAGTCTTAACCGCTTGACCAACGGGCCGTATTGTGGGGGTGGAGGTTGTCCGCCCCCTTGTAAATGGTAGCGGCAGCAGGATTTGAACCAGCGACCCTCCGGGTATGAACCGAATGCTCTAGCCAACTGAGCTATGCCGCCATCTGAAAGTGATGAGCACGAGATAGTATATTCCAGAAACGGTCTGTTGTCAATACATTTTTTGTCAATTTCGCAAATATTTTTCATCGGTTGAAGAAACCCGTCAATTCGTGTATATTAAAGCATGAGGTGAAGATTATGAAATATTTAACTCCGCAGATTATAGCTGAGGTTACAGGCGGTACTTATGTAGGTGAAGAGAGCTCTCGTAATATACAGGTTCAGGGTGCGGAGCGGGATAACCGCGATGTAAAGCCCGGCAACCTTTTTGTTTGCATAAGGGGTGCGCGTGTTGACGGACATTCGTTTGCAGGTGCGGCCTTTGAGGCCGGTGCGGCGTGCTGCCTTGCAGAGGAAGCCATTGCAGATGCCAAGGGCCCTTATGTAATTGTCGAATCAACCCTGCTGTCCATTAGAAGGCTGGCCGAATATTACAGGAGCCTGTTTGACATACCTTTTGTAGGCCTCACGGGAAGTGTCGGCAAGACTACATGCAAAGAACTGGTGGCGGCAACTCTTGGAGCGAAACTCAAGGTGCTTAAGACTCCGGGGAACCTAAACAACGATATCGGCGTGCCTTTGACGCTGCTCGCTATTGACGAAACCCATGAAGCTGCCGTAGTTGAGATGGGGATTAGTGACTTTGGCGATATGAGTATTTTAGCCCAGATGGTGCGCCCTGACATTTTCGTCATGACCAAAATAGGCTATGCCCATCTGGATATGCTGGGCGATTTGAATGGAGTGCTCAAGGCCAAGACTGAGGCCTTTGATTATATGAAGCCCGGTAGCCTAGCAGTGATGAATGGCGATGATGATTTGCTGCGCACTTTCGATACAAGACGTAAAACTATAACTTTCGGGCTTGATGAGGGCAATGACTTCCGCACTGTGAATGTCAGGGTAGAAGGCACTGAGGCTGTTTTGTTTGATGTACTAAGTGACTCCGGTGAGCTTTCGCTTAGCATACCCTCCTACGGGAGCCACTTGGCGCAACTGGCCTCAGCCGCTGTTGCTGTGGGGCGGGTGTTCGGCTTGACGGATGAAGAAATCCGCCGTGGCCTTGCATCCTATTCACCGATTGATGGCAGGTCTAATGCTGCGGATACGGGAAACATTATGCTAATTGATGACTGCTATAATGCAAACCCCACCTCTGTCAAAGCAGGGCTTGCTTCGCTGTCGGCACTGAAGGGGCGCAGGATTGCGTTGCTAGGAGATATGCTGGATTTGGGCGAAGGCTCTGACGATCTGCACCGGGAGGTGGGCATATTCGCCGCAGAGCGCGGCATTGATGTTCTTATTTGCTGCGGCGAGAAGGCAGCTTTCATTTATGAGAGTTTTAAGTCTGCCTGTGACGAAGAGGCTGTTTATTTCAAAAGTAAGCCTGAGTTAGTGGCGGCTTTGCCGGAATTAATCCAAAAAGGCGACACGGTGCTTGTCAAAGCCTCTTTAGGGATGCAGTTTGCAGAGCTGCTGCCGACTTTGAGGAAAATATGACAAAATGACAATATGACAAAAACCTGACAGTGAAACTTATATCCTGTCAGGTTTTTATTTTCCTTGGTCTGTAACGTGTAACGGCTGTTCTACGCTGTCCTCAGGCTGCTGGGGCTCGTCCGGTTCGCTTATAGGCTCCTCAGGCTGCTGCGG
>WQRL01000272.1 GCA_009786775.1 Oscillospiraceae bacterium | reverse complement strand
TCGTAGCCGAAGCGTACATTTTGAAAGCTGACAGCACCCTCATACTCTGCTTTTCCAAGGGAGTTCTCAGTTTCCTGAGCCTCTTCCTCTTCTTCAAGAAACTCAAAAACCCTCTCTGCCGCAGCAATTGTGCCCTGCATCATGTTACTTGCAGCACCCAGTTCCCCCAAAGGCTGTGTAAATGTCTGAATGTACTGGATAAAAGCCTGGACATCACCTATGGTTATAGCCCTCTGGACTACCAGCCACCCGCCCAGAACGCAGACGAGGACATAGCCCAAGTTACCTACAAATGTAAACACAGGCTCGACTATATTAGTCATAAACTGCGCCTTCCACGCCGCATCGCGGAGCTTCTTGTTTGATTTGACAAACTTTTCCTCCGCATCCGCCTCCCCGTTAAATGCGCAGACTATGCTGTGGCCGCTGTAAGTTTCCTCCACTATGCCGCTGACCTGCCCCAGGGCTTCCTGCTGCGTGCCGAAATATACATAGGACTTCTTGAGCACCACCATCATTATCATCATGGACGGCGGGATTACGAGTACCGCAGCACCTGTCATAAGGGGGCTTATGGAAAGCATCATTATAAGCACGCCGACCAGGGTTGTGACTGCGCTGACAAGCTGCGTAAGATTCTGGTTGAGGGTCTGGGCTATGGTGTCTACATCGTTTGTAATTCTGGATAATATCTCACCTTGCGAGCGGGTATCGTAGTAGTTTATAGGCAGGCGGTGCATTTTCTCAGAGATTTCGGCGCGAAGTTTGTAAGTCACTTTCACAGATAGCCGCGCCATTATTATTTCTTGGGCAAAATTACAGGCGGCTGAAACTATGTATAAAAATATTAGCCATGTAATTATACTTAACATATATGGAAAGTTGGTGAGCAGCCCCGTTCCGAATATGTGCGCTAGAAGGCCATCGACCAGCGCAGTTGTCACCCTTCCGAGAAGCCTGGGGCCTATGACGGAAAACGCTGTCGAAAGCACCGCTGAAATCAGCGCAAATATTATTGCTATTTTGTGAGGGGCGAGATAGCGGAGCAATTTTTTTATTGCCGCCTTGGGGTCTTTTGCCTTCTGAGCCAGCCCCTGCCCCTCAAAGCCCATCATATCGGCGGCATCGCCGCCGTGTGACTTGGTTTCTTCTGACATATTTATTCCTTCTTGCATTACATGCTTGCCAGCATTTCTTCCTCCGACAATTGGGAGTCTGCGATTTCGCGGTAAACCTGGCAGTTTTTCATAAGCTCTTTGTGCTTGCCGAGGCCTACAACTTCGCCGTTTTCCAGCACCACAATCTGATCTGCATCCATTATTGTGGATATGCGCTGTGCGACTACTATCATGGCACTGCTGCCAGTTTTTCTTTTAAGTGCCGCACGGAGCTGGGCATCGGTCTTGAGGTCTAGGGCTGAGAAGCTATCATCAAAGATGTAGATGGGAGCATTTTTGACCAGTGCCCTCGCAATTGAAATTCTCTGCCGCTGGCCACCCGAAAGATTTGAGCCGCCTTGGGCGACATTTGATTCGTAACCGTCAGGCCTTTCACTTATAAAGCCCTTGGCCTGAGCCGTGTCGGCCGCATCGAGGAGCCTCTCCTCCGGGGCAGTTTTGTCAGCATAGAGCAAGTTGGAGCGTATTGTGCCTGTGAAGAGAAGGGCTTTCTGCGGCACATAGCCTATTTTTCCATGTAGATCCTCTTTGTGGATATCACGTATGTCCATGCCGTCAACTAGGATTTTGCCCTTTGTCACATCGTAAAACCGCAGCATCAGCTTGAGAATTGAGGTCTTCCCGGAGCCGGTAGCGCCGATTATGGCTGTGGTTTCCCCGGGCTTTGCCGTAAAGCTGATGTCTGAGAGGACATCTTCGTCATCTTCAGTGGAATCAGGGTAGCGGAAGTTTACACCGCTAAACTCAATCTCGCCCCTAAAGCCGTCTGTTAGGCGTATTGGGTCTTTTTTGAACAACAAGCTGCTCCGTGTTTCCAGAACGTCCTTAATGCGCCCTGCGGACACCACCGCCCTAGGCAGTAGCACCAGCATCATAGCTACCATCAAAAATGAAAATATTATGAGCATCCCATACTGTAAAAATGCGAATATATCACCTATGTTAACATGAAATGCGGCGGCCTGCTGCGCCCCCACCCACACTATAAGGGCCGTGGTGAGGTTGAGCACTAGGTTTACTATAGGCAGCATAAGCGCAAATGTCTGATCCACAAACAAGTTAGTGTCGGCCAGGTCTTTGTTTGCTTTGTCAAACCGTTTTTTCTCAAAGATTTGGGTGCTAAAGGCTCTTACAACCAGTATGCCGCTGAGGTTTTCACGCGATACTAAGTTTAGCCTGTCGATTAGGCTCTGAACGATTTTGAATTTCGGCAGGGCTATAAAAAATAGTATTCCCATAGACCCTACCATGACTATAGTTGCCAGCGCCACTATCCACGTCATGTCCACACTTCGCTCAAGAGCCCTGATTATGCCGCCCACTGCAAGCATGGGGGCGTAAATCAGCAGCCTTATTGCCAGCATCAAAGTGTTCTGGACTTGGGTTATATCATTTGTTGTGCGGGTTATGAGAGAGGATGTGGAGAACGTGTTTATTTCCGCACTTGAGAATCGCAAAACCTTCTTAAACACGGCTTCCCTCAGGTCATTTGCCACGCCTGTGGCAATTCTGGCGGTGAAAAAGCCTGTTATGACGGCTGTTATAACGCTGAGCAGTGTTATAAGCAGCATAGTAAGCCCGTTTCGCCATATTACGGATATATGCCCTGTGAGCACCCCGTCATTTACGATGTCCGCCATATAGCCAGGCAGCGCCAGTGCCGCCGTCACTTCCACAGCGAGAAGCGCAACGGTTACCAGCAGCATCCAGGTATAGGGCTTCATGTAGGATAAAACTTTTGACATAGTTGGAGGTTTCCCGCTCCTTTACAAATTTGGGTTGTTATGATACGCTCTGAGAGTCTACACTATCCCATAAGGGAAGAGTCAATAGCAATTATTGTATTTTGGGGAGAAATTTTGTGAATAAAAGAAATTTGTTGACCATCGGCGAGATGTCGAAACTTACCGGCGCAAGCATAAAGTCGCTGCGTTATTACGAGAAAATCAACTTGCTCAAGCCCGCCTATGTAAGTTCCGATTCTGGCTATAGGTATTATTACCTTAACCAATGCTACCTAGTCAGCCTTATTATGTTCTGCATTGAGCTAGACATCCCCCTCAAGGAGCTCTCTCAATTCATTGACAGCCGCGAAACTGTGGACTTGTACGCACTTCTGGACTACGGCAAGAAGGCCACGCACAAAAAAATAAAAACCCTGGAGAAGGGCTTGGCATTCATGAGCGTGTTTGAAAATCAGCTCCTTGAGCAGGATAAGTTTCCGGTGGGTCATATTTACAAAAGGGTGCTTCCGGAAAAGTTTTACAATGTCATACCCTACAACAAGGCTTTTGACGATTCAAACCAGTATGAGATGTCCCAGATTCTTATTGGCGCCGCAAATGAGTACGAAGAAATTGAAGAGGTCGAGGTGCCTGAGTATGGCTATCTTTGTGAGCACAGCCCAGAGGGCGTGGCCCGCTACCTTTTCGCTGAGGCGCCGGGCAAAGGT
>WQRL01000271.1 GCA_009786775.1 Oscillospiraceae bacterium | reverse complement strand
CAGCTCCACAGCGAAGGGGCACCCTCAAAACTTCGTCCGGCCATAGGCGTACTCACAGCCTGGGGAAGCCTGCGAAGCTGGACATGCTGCGGACACTACCACGAAAACCCCGAAAATGACTTGATTAACCTCATAGAAAGCCTCTCAGGCCTCGCTTTCGATGTCCGGTTCCTGAGCTTTGATGACATACGCAGCGGCGTACCGGAAGATATTAACGTAATAATAAACGCAGGCTTTGCAGGCAGCGCATGGAGCGGCGGTGCCGAGTGGCACAGCGAACATGTCACAGCCCTGACAGCCTGGACTCACCAGGGCGGTGTTCTGCTGGGAGTCGGCGAACCATCTGCACTTTGCGGCAATGACACATTCTTTAGAATGGCTCAAGTGCTTGGCGTGGATATAGACACGGGTGAGCGCGTAAACCACGGGAGATGGAGCTATGAAGTTTCAGGCAGTGACATACGCTTTGAAGGAGCTAAGCCCCACCAGGGAATTTACCTCACAAACGCAAACACACAGGTTCTCGGCTGCGTGGACAACCTGCCAGTATTCACCACACACAAATTTGGCAGCGGCCTGGGAGTATACCTAGCATCCTACCGCCACAGCGCGGAAAACGCCAGTGCCCTCAAAAAACTTATCCTAGAAACCTGCGGCTGCGAGGATATTTGCTCCTGCCCAGACCCAGGAATAGAATGTGCAACTTTTCCAAACTCCAAGCAAGCGGTGGTTATAAATAACTCACCCAAAGCCACTGAAGCAGCCATAACACACGGAAGCTGCAAAATGCAAGTGAAACTAAAACCCTACGGCATGGCTATCGTCGAAATGAACAGCTAAAGCCAGGGGTAGGGGATGGCTGGCCGTGACTGACTACTCGGTTACGGCCAGCCGGTCCGCAAGGCAAAAAGAGATTGGTTTCCCTAAATTTATCCGGATTATAAAATATTTTTCTTGATATTTTAGGCGAAGCATTGTATAATTGCTCTCGGTCTGATTTTTGCCAGACACGCGCCAGTAGCTCAGCAGGATAGAGCATCTGCCTTCTAAGCAGAGGGTCGGGAGTTCGAGTCTCTCCTGGCGTGCCATAGGAAAACAAATGACAACTCTTAATTTCGAGAGTTGTCATTTGCTTTATAAACATCACAGATTGTTGTAATTACTATGTTTCACATAAGTTATCTAAGCCGTGCCGTAATGGTAGCAGCTATAATATTATTTTCAAAATGGAGATGTTGAAAATAATCAACATTTGTTTAGCACATAAAATTTCTTTAACATGGTAGCAACACTTAAAGGCGGAAGAAATTCAAAATAAGTATTAACCTGATTAATTTAGTAATTTCAGGGAATGCCAATATAAACAACATACAAGAAGAATATTGCTCTTTTAATGCCGAGCTAAGTTTGATATAATTAATTCAAATTAACTGCGGCAACAAAAACACTAGCAGGAGGCTTCTTGATGGTTAACCATATGATTTCCGAACTCCTTGCTGCCCCTGAAGGCGAACACTACCAATTCAAAGAAGCCAAAACCCGCTTCAGCTTCACAGAGGCATTAAAGTGTTGCTGTGCATTGGCGAATGGCGGTGGTGGCAAACTTGTTTTGGGCATATCAGATAAGCGGCCTCGTAAAGTTGTCGGCAGTGAAGCCTTTGAACAGCCGGAGCGCACAATAGAAACTTTATCAAGTAAGCTCCGCATCAAAGTTGAGTTTAAGCTCTATGAATATGAAGGTATGCGGGTACTCGTTTTTGAGGTATCCAGCAGACCGGTTGGTGTTCCTGTTCAAGTTGACGGCATAGCTTGGTGGTATGATGGCGACAGTACCTCCCGATTCTCTGCGAGATATTTTCTTTGAAGCTGAGCCGGATTTTTCAGGGGAAATCTGCCACGAAGCAACATTAGGCGACTTAGACGAAGTTGCTGTTGATGTTTTTCGGAAGCTGTGGGCAGATGATAGCGGCAATAATCGCATTAGGAATATGTCAATTGAGCAAATTATGACTGACTGTGGTGCCGTTATAAATGGTGAAATAACTTATGCAGCACTTATCTTGTTTGGAAAAACCACATCGCTTATGAGATATCTACCCCAAGCTGAAATCATATTTGAATACCGCTCGTCTAATGCGGCAGGGCCGGCGCAACATCGGGAAGAGTTCCGCATTGGATTTTTTGCAAGTTATGACAAAATATGGGCCTTGATTAATTTGCGTAACGATTTACAGCATTATCAGATGGATTTCAGGTGCTCGGAGTTCCTACATTCAATGAGCGAATAACTCGTGAAGCCCTGCTAAATGCCGCAAGCCATCGTAGTTATCGGCAGAGCAGCAGTATATTTGTTCGCCAATACCGAGATAGGCTTGTGATTGACAGCCCGGGTGGACTTCCGTCAGGAATAACAACAGAAAACATTCTGGAAAAGCAGTCTCCGCGCAATCACTTGATTGCAAATATATTTGCGCTTTGCGGGCTGGTGGAACGTGCCGGGCAAGGGATGAATTTGATTTATGAGCTGTGCATCAAAGAAGCAAAATCATTGCCTGATTTCAAAGGCACAGACCCATATTTTGTGAGCGTCACACTAAATGGAATAATCACTGATGAGAAACTTCTTTTGATTTTCAAAAAGATTGATAGTGCTGTTTTAGAGGCCTTTACGACTGAGGATTATTTGGTTATTAACTCGTTATATCATACGCAGAAGTTCTCGCCACATCTGCGTTCGCATGTTAAAAAACTTGTCGAGCTTGGAGTTGCTGAGCATATTGGAAGAGGGAAATATATGCTGGCAAAGCACCTTTGCGAAGCTGTTGGAAATGAACGTACACATTCTCCTGCGGCGCAAATGAGTAGAGAAGAAGCGAAATCGTTAATTTTAAACTGTATTGAGCAAAGTGGAAAAAGCGGAACACCGCCGAGGGCTATACAACAGATTTTAACAAGTAAATCACGTAGGCAAATCCAATTGCTTCTGAGTGAATTGCAGGAAAACGGATATATATATGCCGAAGGACAAACTACCGCAGTCAGATGGTTTCTTACCTCAAAAAGAAGCTGATAAAGATTGACTTTCTTGCACCCGACTTGCACCTGTTTTGATTTGGCAAAAGCAAAAAAGCCTGAGATTTCAGCGGTCGCACGAGTTATAGCTTTAGCAAAGTTGCTCCAACCATACTCCAAACTTGCACCTACTTTGCCTGTTTTACGACAAGCACAAACCCACTCGCCCCGACCTCCCAATAGTTCGCATTTAGCTCAAACTGGCGTGCCATAGGAAAACAAATGACAACCTTTGATTCAAGGGTTGTCGTTTGTTGTAAAAGGAATATCGTCTATCCGTAACTTTTCTAGTATATTGTTAAAGCTTCGTGTTACAATTTTGCTTGACTAGGACAACGACAAACAGAAGTAATCAATTGATATTGCATGCAAGTTCGAAACATTACCTCCTCGTTGTGTTTTAATTGGTTTATGTGTATAATGTTAGGTAAGAATGGAGGTGCGATAAAAAATGCATCAAGTGATTATGGATACAAGTGCTTTACACCTACCACAGGAGTTTGCCGAGAAAATTGGCACTGCAAAAGTTGTTATCAGCGAGGTGAACGGAGGCGTTTTGCTGACACC
>WQRL01000270.1 GCA_009786775.1 Oscillospiraceae bacterium | reverse complement strand
TGGTTTTTATGAGACGATGGGGTGGAATGGTTTTTTAAGGCTTCGTGCACAGGAGCTTGCGGATGCCATGGCGGGGAGTTTCTATTCGGTATATGCGTACTCAGGCGGCACGCTCGTCGCTACGGGTCGGATTGTTTCTGATGGCATCATAAGCGCATATGCTTGTGGGCTGGGTGTTCTGCCGGAGTTCCGGGGGCAGGGGGTTGGTGCGGAAATCATGAACAGGCTCAAGGCGAAATGCGGTGAGCATAGGCTGCACATGCAGTTTTTCTGCGGTGATGCGCTTGTGCCCTATTATGAAAAGCTCGGATTTGAAGTTTTTGCAGCCGGAATGAGGTAAGAGTATAGAGCAATGCCCAGCCCCTCGGGGCTGGGCATTGCATATTGTGTTATTACATAATGGCGGGTACGCCGCTGCGGCTACAGTATTCGGCCCAAACTGCCCCCCAGGGCATGGCTTTTAGTTCTTCGGACATAACCAGCCTTTTTGTGAAATCAAAGCTGTGTTCAGCGTCTTTAAGTGTTTGGAAAGGCTCAAGCAAGGCTATGAGGAGGGCTTTGCGCATGTTGCGCATGCCCACTGTCCAGGCGCTGATCCTGTCGATGGAGCCGTCAAAGTAATCAAGGCCAATGTCCATCTTGCTAAGAAGGCCGCAACGTATAATCTCTTTTGCAATTGCGGTAAGCTCATCGTCTAGGGCGATAACATGGTCACTGTCCCAGCGCACAGGGCGTGACACATGCAGGCAGATGCGAGGGACGAAGAGGGAAACAGCCGAAAGTTTGGCAGATATGACTTCAGTGGGGTGGAAATGCCCGGAGTCCAGGCACAGGGCCATTTTGTTTTTTATGGAATAGCCCATGTAAAACTCATGGCTTCCCACTGTGTAGCTCTCAACACCTATGCCGAACAGCTTGCTCTCTACGCAGTCAGTGACCTGACGTTTTTCAGAGTAAATTTCATCCAGAGAGGCTTCCAGGCGCATGCGGGGGGAAAGGGTGTCAACAGGGCAGTCCTTAAAGCCGTCGGGAATCCACATGTTGACAACAGCATCGCCTTCTTGCTGCTTGGAGAAGCACTCTGCAATAATTCGGGAACGCTTGCCGTGTTCAATCCAAAAATCGCGTATGGCTTTATCGGGGTGCGAGAGTGTCATGCCGTCGGCAGCCTTGGGATGTGAAAACATAGTCGGGTTAAAATCCAAGCCCAGCTTCTTATCGCGCGCCCAATCCATCCAAGCGCTAAAATGCTTAGGCTCAATCTGATTGCGGTCTACACCCTTGACATCGCCGTATATGGCGTGAAGGTTAATCCTAGTTTTGCCCGGAATTGAGGATATGGCTTTTTCGATCATTGCCCTTAGTTCATCCGCGCTCTGTGCGGCTCCCGGATGGTTGCCGGTGCTCTGGATGCCTCCTGACAGCTCGCCGCCGCCTTCAAATCCCTTTACGTCATCCCCCTGCCAGCAGTGCATGGAAACGGGGATAGCATCAAGGCTTTTGAGTACTGATTCAGTGTCAATGCCTATCTGGGCATATTGTTCTTGAGCTAGTTTATACATCTATTATCCACCTTTCAATTGGGTAAAAATTTTGCACATCTATTTCACTGACTATAATAGCATGTTTGCAGGCTAATTTCCACGCAATTTCATCGCAATTTACAACATATTTTTAGAAAAAGCGGGCTGCGGGTTACAGCGTGCGGCTATATCTAACGTCAGCCGCCGGGTACTGGCGCTGCTCTGTGAAAAAGTAGGGCGGCCTCCGTCAGTCACGTCTATTTTGGCAAAGATTTGGAACCCTTGCAAAAATTGTGTTCCAGGACTGCGGCCGCCCCACTTTCCCCCAGAGCAGCGCCCGTGTCCGGCTGCTCTGTGACAAGTACCTTTTGAGCAGCGTGTGGACCTTACATGAACTTAAGATAGATTTTACATAAACAGGATATTAGATTTTACATTAGCATGCTACAATTTTAAAAAAATAGTAGGAGATGAACAAAATGGAAATTTCAAAGTGCGGTAAGCAGGCACTAAGAAGAGTGGCGGCGCAAATACTGGTGTTTGTAATGCTGCTTAGCAACATCATATCAGAACCCTTGATGACATTAGCAGATGGTGGCGGGATGCAGCTATCACAGGCTAATGTCGAATTTTTGGCTTGGCATCTTGATATACCTGAGTTAACAGGGTATTGGTACGCAACTGATGGTGTAAATGCCAATAATTCTGTTCTTGAGTTTATTTATGCAACCGGAGCAAGAGGACCTGGCCACGCTACCAGGTGGCCCGCTAATGTGCCGAACACGGCTGACGGGTGGTTCATGAGAGGCGGCGCGGGTTTTGGCCCAGGTGTTTCCGGGGGATGGTTACTCACCTTAAGCACGGCAGGCTGGCAAGATATAACTTTCTCTGCCCAGCAATCATCAAGCAATCAGGGGCCGAGCGAATTTGGGCTTGCATATAGATTAAGTGAAGCAGACAGCTGGAACAGCTTCGGCGATGGTTCTTGGGATAGGGTTACTGTGGCAGACGGCGGAGCGGACGGCAGGACTTTTGGCGATACTTTTGTAAATGTTCCGCTTCCTGAAGCTGTGAGCGATCAGGACTTTGTTCAAATAAAAATCTATATTGCAACCGATATGAGAAGAAGCGGAACACCGAGCCTGGGGCACGACGGCGGCAACACTTCTATAAATAATATTGTTTTTGCGGGTAATCCTGTTGACTCCGAACTTTTAGCTTGGCGTGTTGAGCGCCCTGACCCTGCAAGCAATCAATACCGTACTGCAACAGACGGCAGTAATGCCGCAGCTTCTACTCTGGAGTTCTTCTATGCAGACGGTACCCGTGCAACATTGGGGCGTAATCAAGATGACAGAATGCCTGTAAATGTGCCGAACAATGCGGGCAGGTGGTTTCCGGCTGACGGTGAGATAAATGCAAACACCTCTGCGGGCTGGGTAATTACTTTTGATGCAACGGGCTGGGAAGATGCTACGTTCTCGGCGCAACAATCCTCTAGCAACAACGGGCCGAGCGAATTTGGACTTGCATTTAGGCTCAGCACATCAGATGCCTGGACAAGTTTTGGTGATGCTTCTTGGGACAGGGTTACAGTAAACGGTGACACTACAGCGGGCTCTGGAATTATTTCTCTGGGCGATACGTTTATAGATGTTCCATTGCCGGCTGCCATAAATAATCAGCCATTTGTGCAAATTAAAGCCTATATAGCAAGTGCTGCCAGAAGAAGCGATGGGGCGCTAACACTTGATGCTACAGGTGGAAATACATCCATTAACAACATTGTATTCGCACGTGCCTCTACCCCTGGAGTGATTGTAGTAAATAGAGCTCCGCTTGCTGCCACAATTGCTGATGCTCAAGGCAGGGTAGAGTCGCACTTTACTACTGTATCATGGCAAAATATGCAAGCAGCCCTCGCTGCCGCAATTGCGGTTTATGGAAATGAATATGCGGTACAGCAAGAAGTAAATGCTGCAAGGAGCGCACTTGTTTCAGCACTGAATGCACTTGCGCCTGTTATGCCAGACCTTAGTGGAAGCGACAACGGCAATCTACGCTTTGTCGGAGACTTCCTCATTGCTCCCGCTGCTGTTGCTGATGACGGAGGGGCGGC
>WQRL01000269.1 GCA_009786775.1 Oscillospiraceae bacterium | reverse complement strand
AGTCCGGCGAAATGCTCGCAATGCGCCTTGCTGTGCTCCACAACCTGCATTATTACAACACCCTGATGGCAAAAATCAGGGCGGCACTTGAAAATGATACATTTGATGAGCTTGCTAATAGGTTTCGTGAGATGAGATAGGGGCAGCTCTCTAGTCACTGCCCTTTGCTAAATACGCATTTATAAACCCGTCTAAATCGCCGTCCATGACGGCGTTTATGTTGCCGTTTTCAAAACCTGTACGGTTATCTTTGACCAATGTGTAGGGCATAAAAACATAGGAGCGGATTTGGCTGCCCCACTCTATTTTCATTTGCTCGCCCTTTATGTCCTCTATTTTATCAAGGCGTTGACGCTCCTTGATTTCAACGAGTTTTGAGCGCAGCATCCGCATGGCAATATAGCGGTTCTGGTGCTGACTGCGCTCCATTTGGCTCGCTACGACAAGCCCTGTAGGCAAATGGGTGATTCTCACGGCACTTTCCGTCTTATTGACATGCTGGCCGCCCGCACCGGAAGCCCTGTAGGTGTCAACCTTCAAGTCCTCTGTCCTAATTTCGATCTCAATTTCATCGGAAATAAGCGGCGTGACCTCCACGGCCGCGAAGGAAGTATGCCTACGCCCGGATGAATCAAATGGGGATATGCGAACCAGACGGTGAACTCCCGATTCCCCCTTGAGGTATCCGTAAGCGTTCTCGCCCACGATCTCAATTGAAGCTGATTTTATTCCCGCCTCATCATCGCTGAGCCAGTCAATCAGCTTATACTCCATGCCGTGCCGCTCGGCCCATCTCGTATACATCCTGTAGAGCATATACGCCCAGTCGTGAGCCTCCGTACCCCCGGCACCCGCATGAAAAGACACTATTGCATTGCTGTTATCATATTCGCCTGAGAGCAAGGTTTCAAGTCTCGCAGCTTCAAGCTCCGCGCTAAAAACCTTAAACTCCGCTTCAAGCTCCGACAAAAGGCTCTCATCGCGCTCCTCAATGGCCATCTGGCACAGAGCCATGATATCATCCCATGCGGTAGAGAGGTTCTCAAACTTCTGCGCCTTGGTCTGAAGCTGCTTTATCCGCTGTAGCACCACCTGAGTATTGGAGATATCATTCCAGAAACCATCCTTTGCACTCTCCTCCTCAAGCCTGCGCAGCTCCTCATTGCTCTCATCAAGTTTCAGCGCCAACCGTAAATTATCTAAAACAGGCCGCAAGGCATTTATTTTTTGTTTATAATCATCAAACTGTATCATAAGATATTCACATCTTTCGATAAATAATTAGGACTGGCTGCTGCTCTGCCACGCCGTTTGAGCCGTTATGGCTTCCCGCCGCCTTAACCTGCCCGCAAAACAGCCACGACAATTTCCGGATTATTCAGGAAACGGGGAATCGGCAGATGGTTCCCAATCCCGCGGGAAACCAGCATCTTTGTGTTTCCCCTAGTATAGACCCCGGAAGTATAAGACGGAAACCAGTCCCGCTGAGTTCCAAGCAATCCGTCAGTAAAAGGCAGCCTTATATACCCGCCGTGGGCGTGCCCGCTGAGAACCAAATCCACACCCAGTTCGCTATAAAGCTCCAGATTGTGATTTCTATGCTCCAGCATCACGATGAAACTATAAGGCTCTTCCTCGCGGATTCTCCTTACAAATTCATCAGGCTTAATCATATCCGCAGGCCCGTTCGGGTCATCGGTGCCGGCAAGCACAATCATGTCGCCGCCAGAATAGAGCCGCGTAAATCTATTTCTTAAAACATGGACATCATGCTCGCGCAAAATTTCAAGGAGCGGCCAAATTCCGCCATCCACCCACTCGTGGTTGCCCGTGATGTAGAAAACAGGGGCAATCGGCTTAATGCCAATTACGATATTCTCAGCCACCTCAAGTTGCTGCTCCTGATTGAGCCTCCCGTAGCTGTCGATGAAATCGCCCGTGATGGCTATTATATCAGGTTCCGCTTCCTTCACCATCTCAATAAGCCGCTCGTTATTCTCGCCGAAAACAGCCGCGTGTATATCGGAGAGCACAACAATTCTAAACCCATCAAAACCCGCAGGCAAGTTGGCAAAGTGAAGTTCATATTCCGTCGTCACAAGGCGTGTATTGCTATCAAAAAGCAAAATGCCTATGACAAGCACAAATAACAGTAATAATATCGGAAAAATGCGGACTCTGCGCCTTCGCTTCCTACTCATTAGAAGCGTTCGCCTCCCTGTCGCGCACAAAAACATGCTTGATATTTGGGTCAGTCGTCTGCCTAAACTCTGTTTCAAAGCGGTCAATGGATTTGACCATGGCAGACAAGCTCATATAGCCGAAATTCCGATGGTCGAAGTCAGGCTGTTTCTTTAGTATGAGATTGCCCAGTTCGCCCATGAACACGGCCCCGCTATCCCCTGCCAGCGCTGCCACTGAGTCGGCTATAAGCTGCACGATTTCGTCGGGAACCTTGACTGTGGGCATCTTGGAGGCTTGGCGGCGTTTCCCGCGCTGCTGCATTTGCCATCTCTGATCGCTTTCTTCACTCTCTCGGATAGCTTCCTCACTGCTCTCGTGTATAACCTCTATGTAGGTAAACTTATCACAGGCCGCAATAAAGGCGCTGGGAGTTTTCTTCTCGCCAATACCTATTACCCACTGCCCTGCTTCACGCAGGCGTATGGCCAGCCTGGTAAAATCACTGTCGCTTGAAACTATTACAAAACCGTCTGTTTTCTCCGTATAAAGTATGTCCATCGCATCAATAATCATGGCTGAGTCGCTAGAGTTTTTGCCCTGAGTATAACTGTACTGCTGAATGGGTGTTATGGCATTTTCCAATAATGACGCTTTCCACCCGCCGATAGACGGGCTGGTCCAGTCGCCGTAAATCCGCTTAATCGTGGGAGTGCCGTATATCGCAATCTCTTCCATGACACTCTTAATGCTGTAACGCGGGACATTTTCAGCATCTATGAGGACTGCAAGCCTCAAATTATTCATGCTAAATGCGTTTTGTGTCATAATTATGACCATTCCTTTCGCTTCGCCTAGGCACAAAAATACAGTAAGTGGCAATAAGTATCTGTGCATGAGCGTTGGTTTCGCACAAGCGTAAACCGCTCGCACATCCGGATAAGTTTGAGTTTATTCAAGCTTTCATTCCCGTTAATTGCTTAAATTGAATATAACTTCACATCAAATGCTGTGTTTTGGCGCTGCGGCCAGTGCCAGCCACCTGCTCTATAGCAGATATATTTCAAAGTGGCCACAAGTACACCAATTATATCAGGCATTGTATCACAATTGCATGATTTGCGCAATGTTTGCCAAGCAAAATCATATATCTCACCTCACCTAAACAGCAACTCCGCTGCAACACCCACTCTTCAAGCATCAGTAAAATTGGCATAGAGATTTGTGCTCCGTTAACATTAAATTGCTCGAAAACCAAAAGCCGTATTTATGAATTTTTTTGACAAAAACTCAGAAATAATTAGATTTCATTGATAAAGCGTTGACAAAAGTGCGGAATCATGCTATTATTTTGAGAAATAATATGTAACGAGGTCGACCTAAATGAGAAAATCAAAAAACTTCGCACTAATCCTTGTGTTAGTACTATCCATGGTACTAACGCTCTCAGCATGCGGTGCCGATGCGGCTCCGCCGGAAGCAAAT
>WQRL01000268.1 GCA_009786775.1 Oscillospiraceae bacterium | reverse complement strand
CCTCTAAACTGATACGGAAATAATATCATATCAGCATTGATTTATCAAATCATTTTTTCAATATCTGACCGTATTTTTCGGAAGGCCATAACCCAATATTACACTACGATGTGTCCAATAAAAATGCCTACACCAAAAAATCAAGGCTCGTCCCGGCCTGCATCAAGACTGTAACAGCGCAATAAAAAAACTTAAAAAAATGCAAAATTTTTAGTAGAAACCTTCACCTAAAATATGATATAATGACCGCTGTGCGGTCATTATACAAAATTAAAAATATATATCATTTCGGCGCACCAACCTTACACGTTTCATTGTGGTGCAGTAAGTTGCGCCTATGATACAATGGCTGCGGTGCGGTCATTATACAAGATTAAAAATATATATCATTTCGGCGCACCAAGCTTTATAGTCACTGTGGTCAGTGCTTTGCGCCTATGATATAATGACCGCTGCCGTAGCAACTGTAGCTCCACGGGCTACATGCAAGTAAAAAAACTTAGGGAGGTCACAATGCAATTTCAATTATCGAACGGAAGAAGGGCTATAATGGGGCTCCAGCATCTATTTGCGATGTTCGGGGCAACAATTTTGGTTCCAATTTTGACAGGGCTATCAGTTCAGGTAACTCTACTCGCCGTCGGTCTCGGAACACTCATTTTCCATCTAATTTCCGGGCCGAAAAAAGCACCCCCGGTATTCCTCGGCTCAAGTTTTGCATTTATGGTAGGAATCAGGCTAATAACAGATCCTTACGCCGGACCATTTGCCGGAAGGGGCATGGCGCAGCCAGAAATGCTCGCATATGCCACAGGCGGCATAATGGTTGCAGGCGTTTTATATTTGGTTTTAGCACTGGTAATTAAGCTGGTCGGTGTAAAGGCCTTCATGAAGTACCTGCCGACAATAGTAACCGCCCCTACAGTTATTCTCATAGGCGTAATGCTCGCCCCATTTGCAATTAACCAATCAGCTGGTAACATGTTCCTGGCGATAATTACAATTGCAATAATAATAGCCTTCTCGGTATGGGGCAAGGGCATGTCAAAAATCATCCCCATCTTGCTCGGCATAGCGGGCGCATACGTTGTAGCTCTGATAATGCACTTTGCATTCGGCATGACAAACCCCGACGGCTCAGCGATACTAAACTTCGGCAGAGCCGGCACTGACATAGTCGGGCTGCCACCTTTCATGTGGCCGAGATTTGACCTTATTAGCATACTAATAATGCTGCCATTTGCACTGGCCACCATAGCAGAGCACATCGGCGACATGGTAATCCTCAGCAGAATCTCAGGGCGTGACTACATCAATGACCCCGGCCTCGTGCGCACCCTCTGCGGCGACGGTGTTGCAACTATCGTCGGCGGCGGCATAGGCGGCCCGGCCACCACAACATACTCCGAAAACGTAGGCGTTGTAACCATTACAAAAGTATTTGACCCAAGGGTTCTGCAACTGGCGGGTATCTACGCTGTGCTTCTCGGCTTCTCACCGCTGTTTGCCTCCCTAATCTACTCCATCCCCGATGCCATAATTGGCGGCGCATCATTTATCCTCTACGGCATGATCGCCTCCGTCGGTATTAGAAACTTAGTTGATGAAAAAATTAATTTGGCAGACATGAAAAACTGTATCATAATCTCAGTAATGCTTGTAATCGGCCTTGGGCTTAGGTTCGGAAACCCGATAACAGTTGCCATAGGCACTACAAACCTCCCGCTCGACCGCCTGGGCGTAGCCATAGCAGTTGTCGTCGGCATAATCCTAAACATAATTCTTCCGGCCGACAAGTCGCTGGCTAAGCAAGCTGAAAAAGAAACAGACAAATAACATAACTTCAAGAGGCTGTCATTAAGCGTGCGGACGGCCCCAGCGCCCCTGCACATGGAGCCAAGCATTCTCCATATGCAGGGGCGGATTTTATTTCATGGCTACATTTGCCTATAAAAGGTACCGAAAGGAAAAACCGTTATTATGAATCAGCACGACCTTCTTCTCAGCCGCATGGAGGATTTGGCGAAGAGAGCCGGCAAAATAGGCTGCGCAGCCTCAAAGTTTCTCACCCCCGCTGAGGCTCAAGTCGTTGCGGAATATTTCAAACACAGAAAACACACCGCATTAATACTCGACGGAGGCTTTGAAAACGCCGAGCGGGTTAGGGCAGTGTTTCTAAACCCCGACTGGGGGCATTTTGAGAGAGAAGAACAACTTTCTGCCCTGCGCATAAAGCACAGGCCTCAAGACAGCCTCGGCCACCGGGATATATTGGGTGCAATCATGGCCTTGGGCATTGAGCGCGACACAATCGGCGACATCATATGCCCGCAAGACACCGCTGCAAAACCTGCTGGAGGCAATCAGAGCCACCAAGACCAGGCGCATCCGCATGTGGACGAATCTGCACCACAGCCCCTCACAGCCCCCACGCTGGTGTGCCTGCCGGAACTGCGGCAATATATAATTGACAATCTTATAAAGGCCGGGCGCATCGGGATAACCGTCACCGCAACTAGCTTGGATGAGCTTCCAACAAGGCAGGAGGAGATGACACTCAAAACCGACACCGTGGCATCCCTTAGGCTGGATGCCGTCCTAAGCGCAGCCTTTGACCTACCCAGAACCAAGGCCTCCGAGCTAATCTCCGCAGGGCGCGTAAGCGTAAACCACCTGCCCTGTGAACAGCCGGCAAAAGAGCTCTCCGAAGGCACCCTTCTATCAGTGCGCAGCCTGGGGCGCGCCAAACTAATAGAAACAGGCGGCCTCTCCAAAAAAGGACGCCTATTCATAAAAATCGGGGTTTATTAGCGAAAGGAATTGTAATAACTATGAAGCCAAGGGAACTATTAGACTTTCTGGCAATAATCGAAAAACTAAAATGCAACACACGCCATAGCTGGACCTCAAGCGGCAGGCCTGAAAGTGTCGCCGAGCATAGCTGGCGCTTGGCTGTAATGGCACTTCTAACCGCAGACGAATTTCCTGATGCAGACATAAACAAGTTAATCAAAATGTGCCTCATCCACGACTTCGGCGAAGCCATAACAGGGGATATTCCCGCATTTCTAAAAACACCGCAACACGAAGAGGAGGAACGGGCAGCAGTGGAGAGCCTTCTTGACGGGTTGCCTCCCGAAACATCCTGCGGCTTAAAAGCCCTTTTCAAAGAAATGGATGAGAAGCAAACCTTAGAAGCTCAAATCTTCAAAGGCCTCGACAACTTAGAAGCCCTAATCTCCCACAACGAAGCAGCACTTGACACATGGACACAGCAAGAGCACAGCCTAAACCTCACCTATGGCGATGAAAATGTCCAGTTCTCCCCATACTTAAAAAATCTAAGGGATATTATCCGCCAAGACTCCGTGGATAAATTAGCACAATCCTTGACATGAACCCATCCGCCAGTATAAAATAAATCCAGAAGAACAGTGCTACCGTCAAAAAGGGGAACCTAGATGAACATATTAGTAATTAACACCGGCAGCTCATCACTCAAGTACCAGCTATTTGACATGAAAACAGAGCACATATTAGCAAAAGGCCTCTGTGAGCGTATAGGCATAGATGGCCATTTCAAGCATACTCCCTCCAATGGCAAACCCGCCATCAACGAAAGTACCCCGCTCCCGTCACACTCCGATGCAATAAACCTTGTAATCCG
>WQRL01000267.1 GCA_009786775.1 Oscillospiraceae bacterium | reverse complement strand
GTACTAGTATGTGTATTCGTTTTGAAACACTTAGAGTTGCAGTGCTCTTTGCTTTGTTCATATTTTGTTTACTCATGCGTTTGGCGTGCCTTTTTGAGTTTGTTGCTGATATTTATCCGGGCACTACAAACCTTGCCTGAAGACTTCTGTTTGCTGTGGCGGCAAATGTCAGTGTCGCATTGAGGCTCACCTGCGTATCACCCTCATACCAGCCGATAAATGTCCAGCCGTCGATTGGCGCAGCTATCAAAGTGACTTGTGCACCGTGGTTAAATACGCCCCCGCCTGTTGCGTTGCCGCCGACGGTTGTGGTGGTGGTTATCGTCCACTGGACTTGGGCAAATCTCGCCTCAAGAGTTCTGTTTGCTGTGGCTGCAAATGTCCAAGTAGCCTCTGTGCTGACCCTTACGTTATTTTCGTACCAGCCCATAAACTGCCATCCAGAGTTTGGAATCGCCTGTATTGTGGCGTTTGCATTGTGGTTAACCTGTCCGCCGCCCGCTACAGTGCCTCCAGCATTTACTGCTACTGTGGGTGTGATAGTCCATTGCTGCGGCCCTTGGATAAACCTTGCCTGAAGATTTCTGTTTGCTGTAGCGGCAAATTGCCAGACCGCACTTGTGTTTACCCTTACGTTACCTTCATACCAGCCATCGAAATTCCATCCGGCTTGCGGTGTTGCCACGAGAGTGACAGTTTCGTTTTGGTTAAACATGCCACCGCCTGTTGCAGTGCCTCCGCCCTGTGTGGTCGTCGTAATTGTCCATTGGTTAAAACGGGCTTGAAGAGTTCTATTTGCTGTAGCGTTAAAAGTCCATGTTGCATTTGTATGTACTCTAGTGTTACCTTCATACCAGCCGGCAAAAACCCATCCGCTTTGCGGTGTCGCTACTAGGGTGACAGGGGCATTGTGTCCAAACGTACCGCCGCCTGAAACTGTACCGCCTGTGGTGCTGGATGTTGTGATAGTCCATTGCTGTACTTGGTTAAAACGGGCTTGAAGGGTTCTGTTTGCTGTGGCGTTAAAAGTCCACACTGCATTTGTGCCAACTCTTGCGTTCCCTTCATACCAGCCAGAAAATGCCCATCCAGCGTTTGGTGTTGCGCGCAAGGTGACATTTGAACCGTGGTTAACAGTACCGCCGCCCGTTACGGTTCCGCCGGTGGTCGGTGATGCAGATGTTGATATTGTCACTTGCTGGGGAGCTTGCGATGTAATTGTAACAGTGCTTGTTGCTGAATTCCAGTCCAGCGTGTAGCCGACACTTTCCAGCACAAGCCGAAGTGGCAACATGGTCCTGCCGCCTATAGTTTGGGCTGCAACGTCAAGTGTATGGCTGACTCCGTTTGTTGTAAAAACATTGCTGCCGACTGTGATAATGATTGTATCACTTCCGCGGGTCAAGGTTGCCCGCCTTGTGTTGGGATTCCAATCGACAAAAAAGTTCAAATCCTCAAACACGCCGCGGACAGGCACAAGTGTCCGTCCGTCTATAACTACGGGGTTTTGATCGGGGAAAACAACTCGTTGTCCGTTAATAAAAACGGATATGGGGGCATTTGCAGATGCAAGGACACTGGGGACAAATGCCAGAAGTAAGACTAGCGCTAAAATCATTGACAAAATCTTTTTCATAATAAACGTACCTCCAATAACAAATATAATGAACTTCTCCAGCATAACACATATTTTACATATATGCAAAAACATATGTTTTATATGTACTGGACTTTCTCGGAAGGAGTTACCCCTGTGATAAATCAGCTGCCGAACCGGGGCTGGCTTATCAGCTGTAGCTCTTTGCGGATATGCCGCCGCTTAGCAGCATTCCATATTCGCCTTCGTTAGTTCATTAGACGCACCGCTTCAAAAAAAGTTCCATCTTCTAACGATTTTGGCGGCGGGGCATCGCGATATAGTGCAAATCAAGTGGGTTTGGAAATTAAATTCCTCTCTATATTTTTTAGCAGAGCTTACATCTTATAACAAACTGAAAATAGCTTTTGTGACAAGAAGATGAAATGTAACTGCATTTTAGCGCTCCTTAGTTGTTTCAGGGGAGCAATTAATACTATTATTCGGAATCTAATTTTTTGCAAGCAAAATGGCGGCTTTGATTTTGATTTATCAAAGCCGCCAATGTGCCGCTGATGTGCGGCTATAGGCACACTAAGTTATCTGCTTAAGGATGCCTTTTGCCTGCCGCCTGTCAGCTGTTTTTTTACATTACCGTGACCTGAGAACAGCCATAACCTGATCCATTGATGCGCCGTCTTGTATCATGACGTATATTTCTTGGTCGCCTAACAGGTCTATCTGCTCGCTCTGCCAGTAGATAACAAAATCACCAACGACGTCGATGTTGTAGCGCAGGGGCTGGTTTGCAGGTATAAATGTAAGCTCGCCGCCCATATACTCATAGAGGGCATCCCATGACTCAAAACCTTGAAATCCAGTTGTGTCGCCTGGGAAAATTCTTATGATACCATGCTCACTATCTAGTGCTTCTCTCATGCGCGCAAATGCATCTGAATCCGCAATATTTAAACTTCTCATACCTTCTATATGAGCAAGTGAAAATAATTCAGCATCTCCATCTAAATACTCACGCAGGGCTTCAAGTGATTCAAAACCTCTCATTCCTTCTGTGGGAGCAAATGTGAATTCCACATCTACGCCCAGGTACTCGCTCAGGGCTTCCAGCGATTCAAAAGATCTCATTCCCTCGGGATTGCCGGGTATAAGCCTGATCATACCTTCTTGTAAAGGCATTTCTAGGAACTTCTCAATTAGCTCATCGAGCATTTCAGGGTTTTCAAAAGTGAAGTTTCTCTCCTCGGTTGGAAACGGCTGAGGCTGTAAACGCTCATTTGCGCTCCCGTCTGTTGTAGTGGCAAAAGCTGTCAAAGTGCCAATTGCAAGCACCGTAACCATAACAACAGCTACTGACAAACTTATAATAGATTTTCTTTTCATTTTCATAATAGATTCAATCCTTTCTACGGCCGCATTTTTGCTAAAGCCGTTATAGAGTAGTGAAGCAAATTTGCTTCGTTGTTCAGCCATGCCTATTATAGAGTAGGCATAGGCCGCTTTCTTTTCCGCTCCGAAATGCCGTATAACCAATTCGTCACAAGTAAGTTCCAAGTCGCGGCTTGCCAGTACAAACATTACCCATACTAGTGGGTTAAACCAGTGTATACATACTGCAAGGACCAAGAGTAATTTCCACAGCGCATCAAAACGCTTGATATGGTAATACTCATGTGTTAGCACGTGGCTTAATAGCTCTCTATCACTTAAGTCCATGCACTTTGGCAAGATAATCCGCGGCTTTATCAGGCCGGCGGCGAGCGGGGTTAAAATTCTATCTGACTGTACGATGGCAAGCGGACGCATAATCCTATGCGTTGCAAGCCACTCGCTCACAAAATCATCATCGCAGATGAGCGTTGCAAAACGTAACGGTCTGTGACTTTTGAAGTACAAAACTGCGAAGAAGATAATTAGCGTCACCATGCCTATAAGCCATAAAATATTAGCTGGTGGTATGCTAATTACTTGTTCCGCCCCGTTTTGAACGGCTACCCCTGCTGCTGTTTCGCTTATAACGAACCAGGTTAGGGTGTTTTCAGAAACGGATGGGACAGTATTTGCGCTCAGAACAGTG
>WQRL01000266.1 GCA_009786775.1 Oscillospiraceae bacterium | reverse complement strand
ATGCACAGGTGCGAAGTTTCGGTGCAGTTTTCGGTGTTGCTGTGCAGCACGCCGTCTTCAACCCACACAACTTCGCCGGGGCGGACATCCCGCTCAAATGTAGCATCCACTGAATCAAGGGCACATGATTCAGAGGCGAATATAATAGCACCGCCCTTGCGGCCTATGCAAAGCGGCCTGATCCCCCAAGGGTCGCGGGCGGCTATGAGTTTTCTCGATGACATTACAACAAGTGCAAATGCGCCCTTTAGCCTTTTCACAGCTTCACTTACAGCAGCTTCGATGCTGCCACGTTGCAGACGCGCCTGGGCAATTATGTAGGCGATTACTTCCGAATCAGTTGTGGTGTGGAAAACAGCACCCCTGTATTCGTACTCCTGTTTAAGTTCAGCCCTGTTTACCAGTTTGCCGTTGTGAGCCACGGCGAGAGAGCCCTTTATATAGGTCAGGGTCAGCGGCTGTGCATTATCTAAGTGCATTGTGCTAGCGCCTCCATAACGGACATGGCCGATTGCCATAGTGCCGTTTAGCTTGTTTAGAAGGTCTTCAGAAAAACGCTCGCCTACGAGGCCGTGCCCTTTGTTGCATGAGAGTTCTAAGTCGTTTATGGTAGCAATGCCACAGTCCTCTTGCCCTCTGTGCTGTAGTGCATATAGTCCGTAATAGGTGCTCCGGGCACAATCCCCCGCGGAGTCATAAATGCCAAATACACCACATTCCTCATTTAAGCTCATAAGAAACCACCTTTTGATTTTATATTATTTTAGCCAGCCAAGCTATTTTAGTTTACTGTCCTCGGAGAGCAGCTTGTTTAGCTCGTCCATGAATGTGTTTATATCTCTAAACTGACGGTAAACTGAGGCAAAACGCACGTATGCGACTTCGTCTAGGGATTTTAGCCTGCTCATGACCATTTCGCCGACCTCAGTTGTCCTAATTTCGCGTTCAAGGGAATTTTGAAGCTCCTGTTCAATCTCATCTGCCACCATCTGAATATCTGCAATTGCCACAGGGCGTTTCTCGCAGGCCCTGAGTATGCCGTTTACCAGCTTTTGTTTGTCGAAGGTCTGCCTGCTGCCGTCTTTTTTCACAACAATGAGGGGCAGTCGCTCCATAATCTCATATGTTGTAAAGCGTTTCTGACACTGCAAACATTCGCGCCTGCGCCTTATGGTAGCCCCCTCTTCAGCCGGCCGTGAATCGACGACCTTGCTCTCGGAAAACCCGCAAAATGGACATTTCATCTTTGTGACCTCCAACAACTTTACTTAGTGGCGATTATATCATGAGATACAATATTTTGTATATGAAAATCTTTGACATATTAATAAATTTGGTTAATTTTCATCAATTAATGCAAGAAATTCCTCGCGGGAATAAAGCACATTTAATACATCAAGAAGCCCTTTGGCTGAGAGCCGCTCGGGTAAATCCAGTTTTGAGAGCAGGGCTCTGCGCTTTGCGGAGCTTCCGGTCCCGCCGGATAAGCCTGCTGCGTAAAGGTCGGACTTGCTAATCCGCGAGCTTGGGGCACAGCTTTGAGGTTCTTCTTCAAATGATGCACCTGCCCTGGTTAGGGATGTGACTATTACCTCGGGGGTCATGCCTTCAACGCCGAGCTTGCCCTCTTTTGAGCCTTGGGATTTCCTGCGCTCCTTGCCGGGTATATCGGGGATGTATGCATGTTTTATATTTGTATCTCCCAGCATTCCTTTGAGCCTGCCGCGTATAAAAAAACCGGATTTATCGCCGTCAGTGAGGATTATCAGGCCGCATTTATCTGCGAGTTTGCGCAAAAGGGCTATTTTTTCTTTGTCAGAAAAAATTTGAAACCCTGACACTTCAATGATTGTGGCATTTACAGCCTGCGAAACTGTATTTTTGTCATACCTGCCCTCGACGACGATGACCTCTTTAACCTGTTTCATACTTATGAGCATTCCTTTCGCACCTTCAGCACAAAATTCCCGCTACTAACTTGTAGCGCGGATGGCATCATATTGATGCAAGTTTTGTTACTAACTCAATGAGCCTTGATTCGGGTTCGGTGCTGCTGTTAAGCTCTAGGGCAGTGCTGCTACAGCATAGGACGGCCTCGCGGCAGCCGCTAAGTGAGGCTCTTTGAGCTGTTTCCATCAAAGCCCGTGCCTGAAACTCGTGACGTATGCCGCACATCTCAATCAGCCCGCTTCTGCCTAAGTTGTTTTCTAGGCAGATACGCGCGGCGAGAAGCTGGCGCATTTTGAGGGATATGCTGAAAATTAGCTTGTGAGGGGCTTCCTTCATTTGAAACAGCTCGTCCATTATTTTAAGTGCGCTTGCGTGTTCGCGGCGGGCTAGTGCATCCGTGAGCTTGTATGCCACGGCATCAAGCACAGGCACCACCACGGCGTCAATATCTGCGCGGGTAACCGCATCGCCCTTGGCATAGGCGGCAGTTTTTTCGATTTCGGTGCACAGGGCTGACATGTAGCCGCCTGTTATAAATGCCAAGTACTTTGCATCGGCCTCGCTGATGTTTTTGCCTGCGTCCCGGTAGTGGGCGTTTATCCACCTGACGAGCTTCGTTGTATCCTGAACTGCAAAATCTACAATAACGGCATGTTTTAGAATTTCTGTGTTGGCCTTAACCCTGCGGTCAGGCTTGTACTGTGTGGCTTCGTAAATAAAAACAAGGCACACATATTCAGGCAAATTTGAAAGCATTGCGGTGAGCCTAGGTTTGTCTGAAGCTGAGAAAATATCGAAGTCGTGAACTTCAATTAAGGTTCTCTGGGCGAATGAAGGCAGGGTATCAATAGCCTCATCCAGCTCGTCAATTGTCAAGCCCTTACCCACAAATCGCCTGTAATTAAAGCTGCTCAGCCCGTCAGGGCAAATCTGGGCGCGGATCCTGCCAAGCATGTTCTCTAGAAGGTAGCGTTCTTCTCCGTGAAAAATATAAAAGCGGTCTAGCTGGTTATTTTTAAGAGCTTCGGTGAGGCTCTTGTAGCCGTCGGAATCTTTGTTTTTTACAGGCATATTCTCATCTCCCAATTATCTTCCAATTCGCACATGTCCCACCTCATCAGTGCGGTAGACCACTATTGAGTGCTGCTCAAGCCTCTGAAGGGTTTCGCCTGATGGATGGCCATAGCTGTTTTTGCCGACTGAAATAATAGCAATCTCCGGAGTTACAGCCAAAAGCAGTTCCTCCGAGGTTGAAAATCTTGAGCCGTGGTGGCCGACCACAAGCACATCAATGTCTGGAAGCTGAGCTTTGCGTAGCAGGCTGCGCTCGCCTGAGGCACTCATGTCGCCGGTGATAAGAGCGCTTATACCGCCGAGGGTTAAGATAGTTATGCCGCGCTCATTTTCATCCCCTGTGCCAACGGGCGGCAGAAGAAGCATCTCAAGTTCCCCCATGGCCACGGTGAGGGGCTCGGTGACATATATTATATCAGTTCCGCGCTTTCTTGCAAGCTCGATTATGTCCTCCGCAGAAAAATCCCCCTCAGGGTCTGGGATTGCCAGCGTGCCGACATTTATTCTGCTGAGCAAAAACTCTACGCCATTTGTATGGTCGGCGTGAAAATGAGTTAGAATGAGAATGTCTATTCTAGGGCGGTTATTATCTGCTAAATATTCATGGGTGATAGAGCCTGCATTACTGTACCCAGAACTGCCGCAGTCAATTACAGCGGTGTGCTGTCCG
>WQRL01000265.1 GCA_009786775.1 Oscillospiraceae bacterium | reverse complement strand
GTGTTTTTAGGGGATACAGTACTTATTAACTTCGGGGGCATGCTCCGGCAGGACGGCATACCCATTGATGACCTTATGCAGAGCGTAATGGGAAATACCGTGACAAACTCCGCAATCTTGGAAGTGACTCTTGACGGGCAGATTGTATTTGAAGTGTCCGTTCACGAAAATGATTTTACCATGGCAGCAGGAACGTACATGGCCACCAGGATTGCGCTCTTCTCGCCGGACAGCTTTACTACTCTTCTGGGTGAGCGGAGAGGGGAGCGGATAGGAACTCCGCCCTTCGCCATAGCGCCGGATGATTTAACCGTGCCGCCCATTTATTTCGGCCCGATGTCGGTGCAGCTTACAACTCTTCACAGGGTCGGCGACAGGCTGGTTATTGACGGTACGCTGTATAATGGCGGTGAAACGAGGCTGCTCAGCCGCGTGTTTGTAATACTCAGGGGCAGGAGCGGGTACTACGCATTTATGGCCAACAGCGGGCTAAACGGCAGGTTTATGGCGAGCGTAGATCTCTCGGCGCTGTCGCCGGGGCAATATCAAATTGCATTTATCGGAGCAACTGTCGAAGGCAATGACGCACTCGGCAGACCTACAACGGGACATTTTCCGACAGAATATAGAGTGACGGTGAATTAATTGAAAATACTTAGTGTATATAGATGGGCGACTGTGGGCGGTGTTGAAAGGGTAATTCTCAACAGAGCCTGCGCCTTTAAGCAGCACGGGCTGGACGTGAGGCAGGATGTATTTTTTCTGCATGATTCAGGCGGGCTGCCGAACTTCCGCAGATTTGTCCGAAAGCACGAGCTCTCAGACTATGTCAGAATCGTGGATAAAATAGATCAGCAAGACTACGACCGCATTATTTCCTTTGACACACCGGAAATATTTGAGGATGTAAAGGAGCATTCGAAACTTATTGTCGAATGTCATTCGCCATACAAAGAGTCGCGCACATATCTGAAATCATTGCCGCAGGAGGTGGCCTGCCTGGTTTCTCCAAGCGAAGCCTTCATGCAGAGCGTCGTGCAGCCTGAGATTGTGCAAGGTTTTGAGGGCAGGCTCTATGTCCTGCCGAATTTCCATGTTATGGAGTTTGGTGAGGGCGAGGGCGCAGAACCTGTGCGCTCAAAAATTTGGAGCAAAAAACCCATCTGCTACATAGGGCGTATGGACGCAATGAAGAATACGAAGGAGCTAATGGAAATATTTGCCAAATTAAGGCATGAAAAAAACGACGAGTATTTCCTAATGCTCGTCGGCGATGTGCGGCCGCATTACATGGACATCAGTGAGGCGCTGAAGAAGCATCACATTGAGGACCGCACGGCGTACTTACGCAATATTCCGTATGACAAGGTGGATGTTCTGCTCAGGCAAATCAGGGAGCACGAGGGGATTTTTGTCTCCCCGTCACAAGGGGAGAGTTTCGGCTTGTCAGCACTTGAAGCCATGGTCAATGAGGTGCCTGTGCTGCTGACCGGCATCGACTGCCACAAAGCCCTTGTAGGCGGCGATGAGCAGCTTCTGTACAAACTCGGGGACACAGGCGGTGCAGCGGACAAAATTAAAAACATTTCACAAAATTATAGCAGGCTTTCACAGACTGCGGCCAAGCTCGCCGCCCGGTACAGCAGTGCGGCATTTATCGAGGCGTGGGAGAAGATGATAAACGGCATTGGGCATTGATTAACGCCGAAGGCCGGCTGCTAACCATCATGCTTGGTCCGCCGGGACGTGGTGCTTTACCCAATAGCCGGCGAATTTGGCTATGCTCTCTTCAAGCAGCGAAGCGGCGTGCAAGTAGCAGTCGCGGATAGGCCTGTTTTCAAATTTAATCCGGTTTATATTCAGCAGCCCGCGGTGTATTAAGTCGCCTAGCAACACATCTTGCAAGTTGTGTTTATAGCAGTTATATACTCTGTCAAAGAAAGTCCATGAGTAGCGCTCAATCATCTTTGACTCCAGTTTTGAAAATTTATTATCAAGGAAATAGTGCAGCCTTTCCTCAAATCCATAGTACGTATCCAAGTAACTCAGCTTAAACCCGCCGCCGGTAATGCTGTCTGTGCGGATGCGGTCATAGTAATATTTGCAGGTATCCGCAGAAACAATCTTTCTGGCTGCTAGATAGCATTTGTGCGTTGTAAATTCGTCCTCACACACCTTCCCAGCGGGGTAGCGTATGTGAGCGAAAATTTCTGCCCTGTATAGCTTAGTCCATGCCATTGGGAAAAAATTCCGCCAGTCGAGCATCCCTTCAAGGGCAGCCATAGAGTCGCCCACGGTAATTGTCCCGCGGCCCTCTGTTTCGGGTTTAATACAGTCTTCATACACATTAAAGAATGAGCACTCTGAAATGTCTGCACCATATTGCAGCGCATTACTCAGCAGGAACTCAATCATATCGCTCTCAATCCAGTCGTCGCTGTCTACAAATGCTAAATAGCTTCCGGAAGCAAGTTCTATACCGGCATTTCTAGCATCGGACAGGCCGCCGTTTGGCTTGTGTATAACCTTTATTCTGCTATCTTCTTTCGCATATGCATCGCAAAGCGCAGGGCAGTTGTCCGGGCTGCCGTCATCTACCAAAATGATTTCAAGATTTTTATAACTCTGGTTTATAACTGAGCGGACGCAGCGCTCAAGATAAGGCTCGACTTTATACACCGGAATTATTATGCTGACCAGATTCTCCGAATCTCTGTTTGTGCTGCATATCTCGTTTATGCCGAATTTCACATGTGAATCTGGGCGTGATTCCAGTTTTTGCAAAAAATATAGCTTTGCCCGGATATCCAAAAAGCTAAACATATCCTTGCCGTCTGCGAAGTTGTACCAGCCTTTTAAGGCTCCTAAATTATCGCTAGATGTTACCGCCTTTTGACTGATTAAGCAGTGCCAGTGCTTGTTTATATTCACTGATGGGCGGGAGCTTATGTATGCGCTGTAACAATTACTAGGTGGCGCAGACGCTTCGTTTGAGCCACTCATGCTAAAATAAATAATATGCGCACCGCTATAAGAGCAGAGCCTTGTGAAATCCTCATCTGTTTCTATGAGGCTGTGTCCCGCTGATACTAGTGCGTTTGCAAACTGAATGTGCAGCGGGTTATTTGCATCAAAACCGTGCAGCTTCCACCTCAGTGGGCGGAGCAGGAGGTATCTTCTAAACAAGTCCCATTCCAGCAGGCCATTGGCGCGTTCATCAATTTTTAGCTCATCCCTTTTGGCGGTCAGGCTATTTGAGTGCCATCTATAGTCATACACCGGCTGCTCAAAAGAGGTATGCTGTAAATTAAACAGCTCATTTATCCTCAGCCAATAATCCAGATCTTCAACTGTGAAGCGGTGCGTTGAATATCCGCCGATCGCATGGGCTGCGCCGGCGCGGTACATAAAGGCTGCGCCTACGGTGTTATTTATGCTCAGATTTAAGGTGCTCGTTGAGTGCGGGTACATCACGGCAGCCGGAAACTCCGGGTGCGGGTACCAGCTAAAATCCAGCATAGGAGCGCCGTTTTCGTCTATTAGATTGATATTGGCATACACCATGCCGGCTTGCCTGTTTTGTTTTAGCTCAGCCACAAGCCTTTCTATGCAATCGGGGTGCATGTTGTTGTCTGCGCTTGTCCATGTGAAGTATTCCCCTCGCGATATATCAAAGCCGTTTGAGAGAGCCTGAGGTAAT
>WQRL01000264.1 GCA_009786775.1 Oscillospiraceae bacterium | reverse complement strand
GAGGCTTGTCATGGAAGTGCTGGAAGAAATGGGTAAGCTCGGCAGCACAATCGGCGTTGGACCCATCGGATGCAGCGTGCTCTGCCACAAATATATGAATGTAGACATGCTCGAAGCAGCGCATGGCCGCGCTCCGGCAGTCGCCTCAGGCATTAAGCGCGTACACCCCGACAACCTTGTTTTTACGTATCAGGGCGACGGCGACCTGGCTTCTATAGGTGCCGCTGAAATACTGCACGCAGCAGCACGCGGCGAGAAGTTCACCACATTTTTTGTAAACAATGCCATCTATGGCATGACGGGCGGCCAGATGGCTCCCACAACACTAATAGGCCAAAAATCCACCACCACCCAGGCCGGAAGAACTGTTGAGCAAGCCGGCGCACCGATGCGCGTAAGCGAGCTGCTGGCCACGCTTGACGGAGCTGTGTATGTTGAGCGCGTAGCTCTCAACTCCCCCGCCAACATAAACAAAGCCAAGAAGGCCGTCCGGAGAGCCTTTGAAATTCAAGACAAGAAGCTGGGCTTCTCATTTATTGAGTTTCTCTCCACATGCCCGACCAACTGGGGCGTTTCTCCAGTCAAGGCTATGGAGTTCCTAAACGAAAAAATGCTTCCATACTACCCATTGGGCGTATTCAAGTCACCAGAAGGAGGAGAGTAAATGTCAGCTACCAAAATGTTTTTCGCCGGTTCAGGCGGTCAAGGCATACTTCTCATGGGGCAAATGATAGGCTCGGCTGCTATGCTTGAGGATAAGGAGGCTACATTTTTCCCCTCCTATGGCCCTGAAATGCGTGGCGGCACAGCAAACTGCACAGTAATAGTGTCCAAAGACCCCATAAGCAGCCCACTAATCTTTGAGTCGGATTGCGTGGTAGCGATGACACTCCCCTCAATGAACAAATTTGAACCCACACTCAAGCCAGGTGGCCTTTTAATACTCAATAAATCCCTCATCCGCCACGCTCCCAAGCGCACAGACATTAGTGTACTTGAGGTGCCTGTGACGGAACTTGCAAACGAGCTGGGCAACGCCAAAGTTGCAAACATAATAATGCTCGGTGCATTCATCCGTGCCACAAACGTCGTATCCTCTCAGAGCATCGAGAAAGTCTTGCACAACGTATTTTCAGGCAAAAATGCCCACCTTCTCGATTTAGAGCTCAAGGCGTTTAACTACTGGCAAAACTAACAAATCAAGAAGTATGTAAGGAGAAGATTATGAAATATACTTTCAATCTTCAGCTCACTTCAAACCCAAAAACCAAGCCCGACCCCAGCACCCTAAAATTCGGCAAGGTTTTCACTGACCACATGTTCGCTATGGAGTATTCCACCGGTAAAGGCTGGCATGATGGGCGCATAGTCCCCTACGGCCCCATTGAACTTGAACCGTCCTCCTCAGTGCTGCACTATTCCCAGCAGATGTTCGAAGGGCTTAAAGCCTACCGCACTGCCGACGGCCGCATACTGTTGTTCCGGCCGTACAAGAATGCAGCAAGGGTCAACGAAACGAATGAGCGCATGTGCATCCCCCAGTTGGATGAGGAGCTTTTTGTGGAGTCAATTAAAGCCTTGGTCAGTGTTGACAAGGATTGGATTCCCACAACCCCGGGCACATCGCTATATATACGCCCATTTATATTCGCCAACGAAAACTTCGTAGGTGTAGCTCCTGCCAAAAAGTTTAATTACATCATCATATGCAGCCCCGTGGGGCCTTACTACGACACCCCAGGCGGCGGACTGCTTGCCGCTTCCATCTATGTGGAGGAGGAGTATGTGCGGGCGGCTGCAGGGGGCACAGGCTATGCCAAGGTCGGCGGCAACTACGCAGGAGCCATGAAGGCACAAGAAAAAGCCGCAAAGCTGGGCTGTGATCAAGTCTTGTGGCTGGACGCTGCACAGCATAGCTATGTGGAAGAAATCGGCACCTCCAACGCCTTTTTCATGATTGGCAATGAGGTCATTACAGCACCGCTGCTGGGCACTATTTTGCCAGGCGTTACCAGAGCCTCTGTCATAGAGCTGCTTCAAAAGTGGGGCGTAAACGTAGTTGAGCGCAGGCTGGCAATCGCAGATGTGCTCAAAGCTCACGAAGACGGCTCCCTTAAAGAAATTTTTTCAACCGGCACCGCAGCAGTCATATCCCCCGTGGGCAAGTTGCAGTTTAGAGACACTGAATTTATAATCGGAAACGGCGGAGTGGGAGAGCTTTCGCAAAAGCTCTACAGTGAAATTTACGGCCTTCAGACAGGCCGCATAGAAGATTACATGAACTGGACCGTGGAGATATAACCTAACTGAATCTAAAATGAACCGGGAGATTGTCTGTCCCCGGTTCATTTTCGTAAGGTGCATTAGGCTCCTTTAACCGCCTCTTCCCGTAGAGCCGAACCCGCCTGCGCCCCTTGCGGTGTCCTCTAAGTCATCTTTGAGCACTACCTCAGGAAGCTCACACCGGGTTATTACCATTTGCGCTATCCTATCCCCGTCATTTACAGTAAAAGGCTCCGAACCGCAGTTACGCAGCCCCACAATTACCTCACCCCTGTAGTCTGAATCTATAACCCCCACGCAGTTTGCAGGAATAACACCATGCTTAATACCCAGCCCGCTACGGGCATAAATAAACGCAGCGAAGCCCGGCTCAAGAGCTATAGCAAATCCTGAACCCACCATTTTCGTTTCAAAGGGAGCTATGGTAACTGCCCCATCAAGGCATGCTGATATATCATAACCTACACTCCCCTCCGTCTGCCTAATGGGAGCTTTGGCATTTTCGCTTAAAAGTTTTACATTTAATTTTTTCATAAGTATTATTACTCCGTTAAAATTTCTATTCGGCTAACGCCATCTCACCCCTTCGGCTGCCGATGACAAGTAACCCACTAGTATAGCTCATTTCATTGTATCATAAATTATTTCAATGTGAAGCAAAATGTGATACAATGTCGGTATGTGGCAACACTGGTTGATACAATTTGCAGTCCAGTCGAACGTGGGCGGGTGTTCTGGGGAAAAGTGAGGCGGCCGCAGTCCTGGAACACAAGTTTTGCAAGGGTTCCAAGTTTATTCCAGGGTAGACGTGACTGACGGAGGCCGCCACGCTTTTTCACAGAGCACCTGCCCACGTTCGACGGATGGTTTTAGATATATGCGAGTTGTAACCACTAATCATCAATCAGAAATCAGATTGGAGTAAAGTAAATGCGAGCGGTTGAATATACTTCAAGCGGAGTTATTATAAAATCAGGCACTCCCTGCGAGGGCAATCTAACCAGCCTCCCAGATGCCCGGGAGAAAACAATGGCATACAAGATCCTGCGGGAGCATGACAAAGGCGAGAACCCGTCCAAAATGCGTATCACATTTGATGCACTTATTTCCCACGACATAACATATGTGGGCATTATACAGACAGCCCGGGCGAGCGGAATGACAAAATTCCCTGTTCCCTACGCCCTGACAAATTGCCACAACAGCCTTTGCGCTGTCGGCGGCACTATAAATGAGGATGATCATGCCTTCGGCCTGTCGGCAGCCAAAAAGTACGGTGGCATATTTGTGCCTGCAAATCATGCAGTGATTCACCAATACGCCAGAGAAGTGCTGGCGGGCTGCGGTAAAATGATACTCGGCTCGGATTCCCATACCCGCTACGGCTGCTATGGTGCCTTGGGCTTCGGCGAAGGAGGCGGGGAGCTTGCAAAACAGCT
>WQRL01000263.1 GCA_009786775.1 Oscillospiraceae bacterium | reverse complement strand
TAGAGAACCTTTCGTAAGTTCTAGCGAACAAACTAACCTACAAGGAACTTATTACGAAGCAAGCAACTCAACTGGTAGAAGCGGGACTGAGCAAGACAGGCAGGACTCAAGCGAGCCGTCTGAAGCCGCTGGAGAATCCGAAATCCCTTATGCCTCCCCCGCTGATTTAGAGCTAGGCACATACTCGGATTCCGTAGCCTCCGCAGAACCAAATACTTCCGCAGAGCCCGGGGTTCCCGGCGCTCCAAATGCTCCCGATACCCCAGACACCCCCGGCGAAACAGCCACCTCTGCGCATCAAGAGCCCACGGAAAACCCAAGCGACCCTATAACCCCCGACTCCCCTGCCACGCCCGGGAATGTAACTACCCCCGATGTACCAGCCTCAGAAACACAGATAGCAGGCGGGGAACATCCAGAAATGCGTGAACCTGTCGAGCCTGAGGATATGATAGCCGGTGATGGCTCGTTTACGGTAACTTTGTCAGTAAGGGCCCACATGATCCTCTACAATATGCACTTGCTCCACATCGACAAGCATGAGCTTGTGCCTGCTGACGGCTGGATATTCCCGCCCACACAGGTCACTGCCTATGAAGGGGAAAGCGTGTTTAACGTATTGCAGAGAGAAATGCGGCGCAACAGAATTCACATGTCCTCGCGCTTCACCCCTGTGTTTAACTCCGCCTATGTAGAAGCGATTAACAACCTCTTTGAATTTGACGTCGGCCCTCTCTCGGGCTGGATGTACAGTGTCAACGGCTGGTTTCCAAACTTTGGTGCATCGCGCTACCTTCTCAGCCCCGGCGATGTGATTGAGTGGGTATACACTGTTGACTTAGGCAGAGATTTGGGGGTAGGCTGGCTTACCGGCACCCAAGAAGATGAATAGGGACACATTCTCAGGGTTTCACCCTGTAGTCAATATATTATACTTCGCTGTAATGATTGGCTTTAGCATGTTTTTCATGCACCCAATAAGCCTGGCGCTATCGCTGGTATGTGCGGTCACTTACGCCATTTACTTAAATGGCAAAAAAGCTGTGCGTGTGGGGCTAAAATTCATGCTCCCCATGATGCTGTTTGCGGCGGCTCTAAACCCAATGTTTAATCATCAAGGTGCCACAATACTGGCTTACCTGCCTAACGGCAATCCATTAACGCTGGAATCTGCCATGTACGGAATTGCGGCTGCTGTGATGCTTGCTACGGTCATAACATGGTTTTCCTGCCTCAATACGGTAATGACCAGCGACAAGTTCACATACCTCTTCGGCCGCATCTCGCCTGCACTGTCGCTTATACTGTCCATGACACTGAGAATGGTGCCCAGGTTTAGAGATCAGATCAAGGTTATATCCGGGGCCCAGAGGTGCATAGGCCGAGATATTAAAAACGGCAACTTTTTACGCAAAGCGCGAAATGGAGTAAGAATACTATCTATAATGATTACATGGGCACTGGAAAACGCCATAGAAACTGCGGATAGCATGAAGGCGCGCGGCTACGGCCTCCCGGGGCGCACCGCGTTTTCGATTTTCCGCTTCAGCCGCCGGGATGCCTACGCAATTTCATACATCCTAGCCTGTGCAGTTTTCGTAATTGCAGGGGCGGCGGTAGAGGTGTTCCGCTTCCGCTACTTCCCCACCATAAGGCATATAGACGGCGGATGGCACAGCTTTTGGACCGTTTCGCTGTTTGTAATATACTTCGCACTGGGAGCGCTTCCGATTATAGTAAATCTCAAAGAGGACTTAATGTGGAAGCGGCTCAGAGCAGGAGGTACATTTGACATTATATAAAATATCCAATCTTACATTTACATACCCAAACCGTGAAAAAGCTGCGCTGGACAGCATTGAACTTACAATCAAGCAAGGTGAATTTGTCACATTATGCGGCCCTTCAGGCTGTGGCAAAACCACTTTGCTCAGGCAGCTAAAGCCCTCAACAGCCCCCCACGGTATAAAAAGCGGTGAAATCCGCTTTGAGGGCTCATTGCTCGACGAACTGCCCGTCTATGATGCTGCGGCGAAAATAGGCTTTGTGCTACAGTCCCCTGAGAACCAGATTGTAACCGACAAGGTGTGGCATGAACTGGCGTTCGGCCTTGAAAGCCTCGGTCAAAAGACCGAGGAAATCCGCCTGCGCGTAGCTGAAATGGCAAGTTTTTTCGGCATACAGACCTGGTTTCACAAGCCTGTTGCTGAGCTCTCTGGCGGCCAGAAGCAGTTGCTCGCACTTGCATCAATAATGGCACTCCAGCCCTCCGCACTGATACTTGACGAGCCTACAAGCCAACTTGACCCCATAGCGGCAGGTGAATTTCTGGCGACTGTAGGCAAAATTAACCGCGAGCTGGGCGTGACCGTGGTACTCACGGAGCACCGTTTGGAAGAGGCGTTCCCGCTTTCGACACGCGCTATCGTCATGGACGGCGGCAGAATTATTGCCGATGGCGCGCCTAGAGAGGTCGGCCTTCAACTGAGCGGCCAGGGGCATGGTATGTTTCTGGCTATGCCTACTCCCATGAGGGTGTGGCTTGAAGTGCGTGATGGACTGGCAAGTAGCGAAGCCCAAACAGCAGACGAGGAATGTCCTATAACTGTCCGCGACGGGGCGGAGTGGCTCAGCCAGCTACAGGTAACCGAGGATAAGCATTTAGCAGCGTCCGGACAAGATACGGATAGCAGCGGGCAGCCAAACACCGCTGTTGAGGTTAGCGATGTCTGGTTTAAGTATGAAAAGGACTTGCCTGATATCGTAAAGGGGCTTTCTTTCAAGGCCAACTACGGCGAAGTAACGGCCATCCTTGGCGGCAACGGGACCGGAAAGACCACAGCTCTCGGCCTGGTTTCCGGCCTAAACAAACCATACAGGGGCAAGATTTCTGCCGATACCCAGGCCTATACACTACCTCAGAACCCTCAGGCGCTCTTTGTGGCTAAAACTGTGCGCGAGGATTTGCTTGAAATTCTTTCAGGGCGCAAACTCTCAAAGGACGAGAAGATGCGCAGGCTCTCAGCCATGGTTAAGCTGTGCAGGCTGGAAGCACTGCTGGACTTTCACCCCTATGACCTATCAGGCGGTGAACAGCAGAGGGCGGCACTTGCCAAGGTTCTTTTGCTGCAACCAAAAATCCTTCTGCTGGACGAGCCCACAAAGGGGCTTGATGCAGAATTCAAGAAAATATTTGCGGCTATTCTCAGGAAGCTGACACAGGCCGGTGCGGCTGTCGTGCTGGTTAGCCACGATGTTGAGTTTTGTGCCGAACATGCCCACCGGTGCGCCCTGTTCTTTGACGGGGATATTGTAACCGAAAATGCTCCGCGCGAATTTTTCAGCGGCAACAGCTTCTATACAACCAGCGCAAACCGCATGGCACGAAAAACACTGCCGTCAGCTATCACGGCAAACGACATAGTGAGCGCACTGGGCATAAATTGCGAGCCCGCAACGGGCGATGACGAACTTCTGGCTTGGGATGCTGAGGCAAAGTACGAAATAGACAGGCCTGAACCATCGCTGCCTCCACCGCCGAAACCGCCGGCACTTTCGCCGCGCCGCAAAATAATTTTGGCATTGTTCGCGCTTCTCACCCTTGGCGCAGTAACTTCTATGGTTGTAAACTGGTATAGTTTTAGTTCCTTCATCGGCGGCGGGCGCGGAGCCATATCCGCAGTGATGACAGGGCTGCCGCTTCTTTATGTAGGCAAAATGCTCACTTTTTCCATAGG
>WQRL01000262.1 GCA_009786775.1 Oscillospiraceae bacterium | reverse complement strand
ATCTCTATTTTGCTTTCGGATATCTGACATATGTATCCCACCTTACGTCGCTTTACCTTATTTTATCCCGTTTTACCTATTCGTCAATATATTTTCCTGTAGATTTGCTTATTCCCCAAAAATATCAGAGCACGAAAGCCTTCTGAGGTGACAATTTTCACCAAGCCCCGAAATAAAACGACTAATTAAATTTTTACATGACAACACTGCGCGTATATGATAAAATACCTGGAACTATAAAACGAAGAGAACGATTTCACGAGGGGACGACACATGAAAAATTCTATAAAAAGGCAAAATTCTGAAAAATGGATGCCGCTTATTGCGTTGCCAATTATGCTTATTGTGGGATTCTTGGTTTGGAGGGCATTCGAGCCATTTGCAGGAGCGGGTGCGCCCGCACCATCAGGATTTCCTGTCACAGTGGAAATAGGTGCCTACGCAGCACTATTTCTAGTGCACCTAGTCTTGTTTTTCGCACTCAGAGAATACAAAGCCAACCTAGTGTTTGTAGGAGTGTGCTTTGTGTTCCTGCTCTTCTTCACATCCGAAACCCTCCTGCCGAGCGGGGCTGTACTGAGCTTTATACTCGAATACCTCTCGATGCCGGCCATGCTACTGCTGATTTTAGGAATTATACACACGCTATTTCCAAGGATTCTTCAAAAATGGTTTATAATAACATTTATAGCAGTTATAGCAGCCATTACCATCGCGAACATTTTGTTTGACTACGAATTATTCTCCACGATCTTCACGGTATTTTCCTGGGTAGTGTCCGCAGCAGCCATCTACGTAGCCGTGAGGTTTGTAATAAAACTCAGGCACATAAACCCCGAACATGTGGCCTTCCTTTTAGGCTTTGCAATACTAATGTTCGGAGTGCTCTTTACGCTTCTATGGGACAACATAAACCTCCCGCTGGGCTTTCTCTTCATATACTTTAACTTCATCCTCCTGTTCCTCTTCTTCACCTCAGCAGCCCTGGTGATGGCGACAGCGCGCAAAATTCTTGAGGCAAATGCCGACAGGCAGAGGCTTGAAGCCCAAAACATAATAACCGAAAATCAGCTTGACTATCAGCGTGAACAATATGGCAGGCTCATGGAAAATGTTGAAACCGCCAGATACATGCGCCACGACATGAAGCACCACCTGGCCGTAATAAGCGAATATGTGGCCGCGGATAATCTCTCAGGCATCAACGGCTACCTTGAAGGCCTCGAACTCGGGCTCACAAAAGCCAGGGGCAAAATCTACTGCGAAAACTACGCAGTAAATGCAATAGTCAATCACTACCTCGGCACAGCGGAAAACGACGGGGTAAGAGTTAAAGTCAAACTTACCGTTCCCGCCGAAGCCGGACAGGTGCGCGACAGCGACCTGTGTGTAATTGTCGGCAACATCCTTGAAAATGCCGTTGAGGCTTGCCGCCATACACCGAAATCCGAACGGTTTATAAGGCTTTTCAGCTATGTCCAAGACGGTGTGCTCACATTCACACTGGAAAACAGTTTCGACGGAGAAATCAAAGAATGGGGTGGGATATTCTATTCCACAAAACGCGACGGCGAAGGAATTGGCCTATCATCCGTAGCAGCAGTAGCCGGAAGGTACAACGGTGCTGCCAGATTTGAAGTAGAAGAAAACACATTCCTATCCTCAGTTTATGTCGATATGCTGGAGATATAAAGCGGCAGATGCTTCTGGGAGGAGCTTAACTTGAAATTACTGACAATAGACGGCAATAGCCTGGTAAACCGCGCGTTCTACGGAATACGCCCGCTGACTGCAAGTGACGGCACGCCGACAAATGCTATATATGGCTTTCTCTCAATACTCCAGAAGCTCTTGGCTGAAGAAACCCCTGATGCCCTGTGTATAACATTTGACACCAGGGCACCGACCTTCCGCCATGAACGCTATGATGCCTACAAAGCGACGAGAACGGGGATGCCTGACGACCTTGCTGTCCAGATGCCCATATTAAAAGAAGTCCTCGACGCCATGAACATAACCCGCTATGAACTTGAAGGCTGGGAGGCCGACGACTTGCTCGGAACTCTGGCCAGAAACTGCGAAAGCGAGAAGTGGGACTGCGTAATAGTCACAGGGGACAAGGACTCCCTACAGCTCGTTACAGACCACACCCGCGTAAAGAATGTCAAAACCCGTATGGGTCAGACAGAAACTAAAAATTACACCCCCGCCGTATTTTATGAGGAATACGGCTTTGAGCCTATAAAAATGATTGACCTCAAGGCGCTTATGGGCGACTCTTCTGACAATATCCCCGGTGTCGCAGGTGTTGGTGAAAAAACAGCGATGGATCTTGTGATGCGGTTTGGCGGGATTGATTATATATTCGATAACCTTGACACTTTGGACATAAAGGATTCGGTGCGCAAGAAGCTGGAGGCAGGGCGTGAGCGTGCGGAGCTCTCATACGAGCTTGCCACAATTAACTGCGATGCGCCCATTGAAATTAACCCTTCGGATAGTATTAGGCGCGGGTATGATAACGATAAATTATATGAGCTATTCAAGAGGCTGGGATTTACCAGGTTCATTAAAGACTACGGCCTGACGCAGCCCAGTGGGAGTGCTGCAAAACCCTCTGTAGAAAAGCCTGAGGCTGCCGAAGTGAGCAGTGCGGATGATCGCGAGAAGCTGCTCTGCGCAGCGAGGGCGGCCAAGGGCGTTGCCGTTGTGCTGGATACTGAGTTTTTTGACTGCGCCGCAGTTTGCATCTGTGCGGAGCAGGGCGCAGAGCGGGGCAGTGCGGAGAACCCGTCCGGCCTATTTGTGCTGCGCAAAGGCGTAACAGCGGGTTTTGATGAGGTGCTTGCGGAACTGCTGAGCGGGAGTATCAAGAAAATTGGGCATGAAGTGAAGGATGTTATGCGGGCCTGCCTTGAGCGCGGGATGCCGTCTGACGGCTGGATTTTTGATACGGCGTTGGCGGCGTACGTGATTTCTCCGACGGATAGCAACTATGCCCTTAAACGGATTTCTGAGCGCTATTGCGGATTTTCGTTCGGCGGAGGCGCGGAGGAAGGCGAAGGCGGGCAGATGTCACTTCTTGCAGATCCGGGCAGGGCTTGGGGTGATGAGGCCTTTGCGGTTTCGCTTCTATACAGGGAGCTTAGCGAAAGGCTGGATGCGTTTGATTTGAAAACCGTTGGAAGCGGTTTGCTTAGCGGACGGGCAAATGGAGATCCCGGCACTTACGAAGGCCTGTTCTATGGCGTGGAAATGCCGCTTTGCGGAGTTTTGGCCAAGATGGAATGCGCAGGTTTTTTGGTTGACAGGGATGCCCTTGTGCAGTTTGGGGAAGCTCTGGGAAAAAGCATAGCGGTTACTGAAACTGAAATTTATCAGCAGGCGGGCGAAGCATTTAACATAAATTCGCCGAAACAGCTAGGGAATATTTTATTTGAAAAACTTATGCTGCCCACACCGAAAAAAACCAAGACAGGCTACTCCACCAACGTGGAGGTGCTGGACAGCTTGGTAGGAAAGCACCCCATAATAGAGCATATAAAAGATTACCGGGAGCTTAGTAAGCTCAAATCCACTTACGCTGACGGGCTTTTGAAAGTTATACAGCCAGACGGGCGCATCCACACGCATTTCGGCATGACAGTCACCGCTACGGGAAGGCTGTCCTCAACTGAGCCGAATTTGCAGAACATTCCTGTGCGCAAGGCCATAGGCGGAGAGCTTCGCAAGATGTTTGTGGCGG
>WQRL01000261.1 GCA_009786775.1 Oscillospiraceae bacterium | reverse complement strand
AACGCGCTCCGCCGAGCGGGTTTGGGCAGCAGCCCAACAAGCAGGCAGGCGTATATACCGAATAGGTATATACGTCTGCCTTGCTTGCCTTTTTACCTTTTACTTTCGACGCGATATTTTCGCAGGCGTGAAATGGCTATATTGCAACATTTCAATTTAATTTTATCGGCAATTAGTGAAGTTCCTGTAGCTAATCGAGCAGGCTGAAAATATTGAATGTTCTGATATAATCAGTTTTGCTCATCCTCATTCGGCAAGCTACAGATACGCTTTTCAATGTCCTCTACCGACGGTAAAATATTTTCGTATTCCATCGGCAAATTTTTCAACAGTTTATACTCACTCACGCCGATAGGCTTTTCAATGTCACGCAGGGAATATTCCGCAATCATGCCTCGTTTGTTTCTGCACAGCAGAAGCCCGATAGTGGGATTGTCACGTTCGGATTTCATCAAATCATCAACGGCGGAAATATAGAAATTTAATTTGCCTGCATACTCCGGTTTGAAATCCGTATTCTTCAATTCAATAACGACATAGCAATGGAGTTTCACGTTATAAAAAAGCATGTCCATGTAGAAGTCTTCGCCCTCGACTTCAATTGGATATTGATTCCCCATGAAAGCAAATCCTGTACCGAGTTCAAGGAGGAGCTTTGTAATATTCTTGACAAGTTCATTTTCTATTTCGCGCTCAACCATGCCCTCTCGGTACTGAACAAAATCAAACATATATGGGTCTTTCATTGTCTGTTCTGCAAGGTCGCTTTGCGGCGGCTCTAATCTTTTTTGAAAGTTGCTCGCTTTCTGCACTAATGCCTGCCGTTCGTATAATTTGTTGTCAATTTGCTCTTTGAGGATGTCAACCGTCCAACCAGTTTCAGCAGTGCGCTCGGCGTACCACATCATCACGCCACGGTCTTTTACTTTGTCCATAAGCGCGTTGCTGTGCGTCCATGTAATTTGTGCAGTTAGCGACTGCACAATTTCGAGTTCGGGAAAAGTCTTTGCAAACTTAGCCATGTATTTCAAATTGCGAACAGAATAACCTCTGGCTTTTGGGAAATCTAGCTTGATGTCGCAAGCGAGGTTCTCGACAAATTTATTGCCCCACTGACTGCACTCGTTAATCACCCGGCCGATGTTCCAGTACAGTGTAAATAGTTCACTGTTAGCTTCAAGTGCCAATCGCCTCTGCGCCGTTTTAATCTTCGTTTTAATATCGTCTACTATCGCCATATATTCACTGCTGTTTATTAACAAGGGGTGCTACCTCCGCAAAATTTACTTGCAATGTGTGCCGCTGAAAAATTTTAGATTTCCCATCCACCTGAATGAGCGGACAGCGTTTTCATAATGTTGAGGAATACAATGCGTTGGCTACTGCTCATCTGGTTCAGCGCATCATGTATTTCTGCCGGCAACATGTCTGGCTGGTAGTTGAACTCGCCGCAGACGATATATTCGATGCTGAGGTTTAATGCGTTCGCCAGTTTTGCAAGCGTTTCAATGCTCAACGTCCTGCCGCCGCGCTCAATGTGACCCAAGAAGCTGTCGCTGATGTCAGCCATCTCTGCTAATTTTTCTTGGGTCAGGTCTTGTCGTCGCCTCTCGGCGCGTATGCGTTTTCCTAATTCCTTATAGTCAATTTTGTACATTGGCGGCAACATCTCCTTTACCGCATAAGCGTATACGAGATGTATTGCAGTTTTAAGGGCAAATAAAATTGATTGTTGACCATAAGAAGTATTTAAAGTATAATTATTTAATTAGAAGGACTTGGATTTGAGTCAGCGATGCTTGTCGTGTGATTAAGCTGCTCGCTTGCAAGCGAACAGGATTTTTTCCCAAAAATTGTATTGCGGCTACATCATGCCTGTGCTATACTTTTAGTGTGTAGATTGCCTTTCTGATTGAAGGTAGCTTGATTTCGTGTAAATTTGCAGATAATTAGCAGTCGCCCAGTATGTTGAATGAATAAGCATCATCAGCAAACTGGGCGATTTGACTATACATCTGTTTGAGATAGACAAAAAACGGCTTTCGGAAGCTGTCAATCTTGAGGAGGTTTATCATGAGCGTAAAGAAGATGAGAAAAAAATTTATCGCGATGTTTTTGGTTTTAATCATGCTTTTAAGTAGTGTTCCCGCAATGGCATTTGGAAACGATGTTGAAAATTTCGTCGTTCAATTTTTTGGTAACGAGCATATTTCAGTGCTTGCTTTTACACCAAGTACGCAGCACGCGACTATCGGGGACAACCTCAAGTTAATAGACCTTGGTGTTTCAATTATAGGTGAGCCAAACGAGGTTTTGCTACTGCGTTACGAAATTTCGCATGATGGATGGTTTGTAGGTGGTGCTGAGTTCCCTGTTAGCGTAACATCTCCTGCGGCAATTTCTGTTGTCGCAACGCCGACAAATATAACGGCAACCGCAGATACAGAAACCGTATCATATGCTCCACACCTATATCCACTTGACGAAGCGCATCAAGATGAACATTCCCCTAGCATCGAATTATCAACATATAATACAGGGGCAGATTCGTTTGATGAAACACAACTCATAAACGAGCCCGATGCTGTGTATTCAACGCTCGTAAATTCTTTTGATGAATATAATATTATCCATGAAATTTCTTTTGTGGAAACAACTGATGCTGGAATCTATGAAGTGTCTATACACTACATAGCCAATGGTGTTGAGCGAGTGTTTACTACAGCTCCATTTATCCTTGAGGTTGATGGTGGGCTTGATGTTTTTGCTGGTTTAATGCCACTCAACTTTGCGTCCCCATTTGCAATGCGTTATGTAGCAGCAGGTCTGCAAACAGGCATGGCAATTCGAAATGATGGCACACTTTGGGGTTGGGGACGCAACAGCGGCCAGATGCTTGGCATCGGAGGCGGACCGAACGTTTCTCAAAATAGACCTGTGCAGATAGGAACAGCTACAAACTGGACATCGGTTTCTGTTAGCAACGGTCATGCTGTTGCGCTTAGGTCAGATGGCAGTATGTGGAGCTGGGGTAATAATAGCAGGGGCTTACTTGGAGATGGCTCATTTTTTGCTGCATTGGCACCAAGGCAAATTAGTGCAGTAGGGTCGACGTGGAGGCAAGTGTCTGCGGGTGGCGAGCATACATTAGCGATACGCTCTGATGGGACACTTTGGTCTTGGGGAAGTAATGAAAGTGGTCAGTTGGGTATTGGCTCTGCAGGCGGGTGGAATGACTATCGTGATAGACCTGTGCAGGTTGGAACAGCTTCAGATTGGATTGATATTGCAACTGGAGCCAGGCATTCATTGGGATTACGAAGCAATGGAACTCTTTGGGCGTGGGGGGAGAATGGTGGTGGTCAGCTTGGTGACGGCACTACAACTAATCGCCACCTTCCTGTTCAAGTTGGCTCCGTGGCAACTTGGGCATCAATATCAGCATGTGCTGGTATGTCGTTTGGTATAAGATCTAATGGAAGTCTTTGGGGATGGGGATTCAATACAAATGGCCAACTGGGTGATGGCACCACAACTAACAGAAATGCACCTGTTCAGTTAAACATCCCTCACGCTACTGGTTGGGCAAGTGTGTCTGCTGGAAATGGCTATGCCATGGCAATGCGAACAGACGGAAGTATCTGGGGATGGGGGCAAAATTCTCGTGGTCGAATTGGAGATGGAACTACAACCAACAGGAACAGACCTACGCAAATAAATCCAGCAACAACAGGTTGGGTGCAAGTATCGGCTGG
>WQRL01000260.1 GCA_009786775.1 Oscillospiraceae bacterium | reverse complement strand
TAACAGTAGTTTCACTTGTCACAGGGACAGTAAACGCACTATCCAAATACCAGCCCCTAAACACATACCCCGCCCTTACCGGGCCATTAGCGAGTGCTCCACCAGAGAACCAAGTTAAAAATTCTACAATATTATCACCTACAGCTAGTGATACAGGTTCGATAATTGCCGGACTCGCAGGGTGACTTGGTGTTCCGCCAGTGTTAAATCCGGCTGTGCTGAACATGTTGAGTCCTTGCCCACCGCCGCTTGGAACTTCATTTTGGTTAAATATAAATGTCCCACGCAAGAAAATCCGCCTAAATCTACAAAACATCGCTGCGCCTTCTGCGCGTGTTATATACCCTCTTGCCGCTAAACTCGTTACACCTCCGATGGCTCTTCCCTCTAATAGCCCTGCGCCTACGGCCCAAGCTACATAGTCCACTGCCCAATCAGGGAGATGTTCCGCAGAGGTGTCAGGAAAACCTCTTGAAATCAAAAATTCCCGACCTCCGCCAGCTGCTGCAATATTTGAAGCTATCTCGTTATTAAGCCTTCCGGCGGTTGAGCAAGCGGCCGGGGGAGTTGCTAGATATGTTGCATAACGCTGTAGCATAGCCGCCGCTTCCAGCCTCAGGATATAGCCCCCGGGATTAAAAGTGTCGGCTGTAACTCCCCTAACGATGTTCCTGCTATAATGAGAGGTCCATGCTACATGTCTGCTATAGTTAAATGGGAATCGGGAACTATGGTCTACGTCGCTAAATTCGGCTCTCACCCACGGAATGTTACCAGTGTTTAACTCGTGCAGACGAGCCAAAGCCATTGGGAATTCAAGCCTCCACATGTTTGCACCCGGAGAAAAAGCTCCCTGTGAATTCAGGCCACGATTCGGCACTGCATAATTACGTACTCCTCTGCCGTGCATTATTCCATACCTGGCAACTTCCTCTATATATACTTGTGCCCAGGGGTGATGCGCACCAAAGTCAAAGAAGTCTACACCCCTAAGATTATACAAGAAGAAACCTGCATCAATCGTTCCGTACCCAAAATGATTATCGCGAAGTACCCCGCGTGGAGTAACGCGAGTTCCCAGCAGTTGATCGGTTGCCGTAATACTGTGGCCATGGGCATTGCTAAGTGACCCCGGAGTCCCTCGGCGAAGTGTGCTTCTGCGAAGTAGATTTTCAAATTGCGCTTGTGTAATACTAGGGTTATACCATTTGGCTATTGCCGCAAGTGCCGTTATGTGTGGGGCGGCATACGAGGTTCCGGAACGATATGGATAGCTATTATGATTAAGGCTTAACACAGGGATCATAGCACCCGGAGCCGTTATAAAGACACTAGTGTTATAGTTTGAGCCGTCATTATTTGGACCCTCATCCCATCTCTCACCACTGCTGTCAACTGCACCCACGCCAATTACGTTGCCCAAGCCTGCCGGATACCGTATCACAGAACGATTGTTGTTTCCGACCGCTGCAATCATCAAAATACCGCGGCCGGCAGCCTGATTAACCGCAGTTACTAATGTTTGGCTGGAGCTAGTATAATACAGGCTAAGATTTATTATGTCTGCCCTTCTTCTGCCCCTGTCTACACAATGAGCTGAGGCATGAAGTATAGCATTGGCAACAGCACTAGCGCGTCCAGTGCCAGGGTCTCCATAGAAAACCCTCAATGGCAAAATAGCTGCTCCACGGCACATTGAGGCAATCCCGACAGCGTTCCCTCTTCTTGCCGCAATTACCCCGGTAACAGCAGTTCCGTGCCCACAGTCATCATCCGTATTATAAGTGCCACGCCCATAATAATAGTTAACAACAAAGTTTCGGCCGGGCAAAATATTGACTCCGACGAGGTCTGGGTGGCTGCGGTCTATACCGCTGTCAACTACAGCGATTACAACTCCTGATGTATCAATATCACGGTGCTGTTGCCGTGCTCTCCAGCTCCATACTGCCGCCCCTCGGATAAAGTCCAAATTCCATTGCCGGTGATATTCAGGGTCGCTTACCGGCATAAATGCGTGAGGAGCAAATGATGGAGCCTGAATTAATGCAGGTGGTGTGGGATCTAGCTGGATAATGTAATCAGGCTCAACATATAAGATCATTCCGCTGTCTACAAAACCGGCTATATCTTCAAGAGTTTTTGCCCAAAATAGATTTTTCGGCAGATAGAGTACCTGTATATTACTATTTTCTTCAGGCGTGATATTTGCACCGTCAACAAGGCGGAACATATATCCATAATATGCCGCGCCTGAAGTATAATAAACACTGAAAATATCTACTAAATCAATTCCGTTTGCACTTTGGCTTGCTGAAATAAATTGCGAATATTCCGGCTCATAATAGTTTCGGGCATATTCATAATCACTATATCCGGTTTCACAGTGCATTCCGGCCTTAGCAGTTGCAGATTCAAGGTAGCCTGTGGGACTATCTTCATTATACGCATAAGCAACAACCCAGATAGACAACAGAACTGAGGCAATTAGCATTGCTGACACAAGTTTACAAAACATTTTTCTCATCATAATTCTCCTTAATTCTTATTCCGCCGATTTATCGGCAATAGTTTCAAACTGTATGTGGTAATCATTTAGTCTTATACACCGAGCCTTTGAGCTAGTACCACGAGATGGACTATACCCTCAGCGCGTGTAGCATAATCATGTGGTCTAAAATACCACCCGGAAAAACCAGGAGGAGTGCGTAACAAGCCGTTCCTACGGAAGACAGACATGCTTCTGAATGCCCAAGAAGACACTTCTCGGTTATCTATGTTAGCCGCTGTTATAAACGGAGCATCAGACTGAGCGGAATCCCACAAATCAAACTCCAATAGGTATCTGTGCATGATTACCACCATTTGTTCACGGTTAAGGCGCTCGTTTGGCATAAGGTTTCCATGTTCATCGCCGTGTATTATATTGCTTTCCACAGCCCAGTTGATATAGCGTTCGTAAAACCGTCCTTCACTTGCTGCTCCGATAGTTTCGCCACTATATTCATGCAATCGGCCAAGCATGGTTATGAACTCCGCTCTCGTTAAAGCGCGGTCAGGTTCAAAGCGAAATCCGTCCTCATTTGTGCCCTGTATAATTCCAAAGCGGATGCCCGCCAGCACATACCTGTAAAACCAGTCGTCAGGCGAAACATCTTCCATATTCGGAATGGGCACCTGAACAGCATCACCTGTTTCCGGCGGCTCATTATCAGGCTCACCATCTACTTCTACGGGTGCGCTGACACCAGGCTCAAGATAAAGCGGGTCATATACTTCATCATCATTGGCGGCACACGCTCCGATTGGCAATAAAAACGAGAAAATTAACACCAGTGGAACAACCCTGCGTAACTTTTTTTTCATCCATATCCTCCCTTCAAATGTTATCTTTTCAAGTATTTGACAAGTAGTGTGTTCAGTTTAGAAATGTCCCCACCTTCTTTTGCCACCTTGTCATCCTACAATAGCGAATCCTTGCGGTCAAAAGTGTGTAGTTATACATTTTTCTATTAATAAGTGGGCAATTTTAGCAGCACGCACAAAATGTTTACAAAAAATACACAGTTGAGCGTCGAATACTCTAGGTTCTATTTTGTATTTCAAGGCACAGAATGTACATCCCTAGTACATCCCTAATATTTTCATTGAGAGAACCAGTAGCTGCGTACACTCCTACCCGCCAGCCACCCGGAAGTAGCAAGGCAGGGCCCTACGCTCCGGCGGAATGTGGCGTGGCCGTAGTCTGGAACACAGG
>WQRL01000259.1 GCA_009786775.1 Oscillospiraceae bacterium | reverse complement strand
AAGTTCGGCAGCAAAGAGAACTTCAGGGCCGTTGAAATTATTGCAGGTGAGGGCATAGGTTACACAGTCCCTCAAAAAATACGCCCCGGCAACGTAAGCAGCCTAAGCAGCCTAAGTGACCCTGCAAGTGCTGAAGGGCTAAATGCCGGCAAAGGATGTGATGTGTTTTTCCGTGTCCGTTCGGTATATGAAAACGCATCCATTGAAATAAGCGCAAAGCAGATGACTATTGCAAAAAGGCATAAAAGGATGAGCCCGGGGGAGATGATGCGGGTAAACATCCCCAAGGAGTTTATGGATGATGCTGACAGCATTACAATTAAAGTAGTGCCGGATAAAGTGGCACCGGATAAGGCGGTGGCGAAATGAGCGAATTTATATGTGTAGTATGCCCCACGGGCTGTCTGCTAAAAGCTGAAGGGGAGAACATAACAGGATACTTCTGCACCAGGGGATATGATTATGCGAAGGAAGAGCTGACTAACCCAACGCGCTCTATATCAGGAACCGTCCGTATCTGCGGAGCGCACCAGAGGGTATTGCCTGTAAAGACAAGCGCACCCATCCCCAAGGCGCTGCTATTAGATGCCGCAAAACTTTTGATGACCAAGGTTGTATACCCGCCAGTCAAAATCGGAGATGTAATTATTAGCGACATTTTTGAAACCGGCGCGGATATAATTGCCACCGGTTCTGTAAAGTGATTTCCCAAGGCTTACTCATCACAACACTGCAAAGGAGGATAGTTTAGACAGGCTGAAAATCTCAGGCGTAAAAGTTTTGGTGTGGCTTTGGATGAGTGCTGTACCTAACTTGCAAAAACAAATTATTAAGGAGGCAACCGATGAAGTACTTAATGGCTTTTGACCAAGGCACTACCAGTTCTAGGTGCATCTTGTTTGACAAAGGCGGTAATGTCAAAAGCGTCGCACAAAAAGAATTTACGCAGATATATCCCAAAGCAGGCTGGGTGGAGCATGACCCCATGGAAATCTGGTCGTCGCAAATATCCGTTGCAATGGAAGCCAAAGCAAAGCTGGGAGTCGAGGCGGAAAACATTGCAGCAATAGGCATAACAAACCAGCGCGAAACCACAGTTGTGTGGAACAAGCACACAGGCAAGCCCGTGTATAATGCAATTGTCTGGCAATGCCGCAGGACTTCAGAATACTGTGATACTCTAAAGGCCAGTGGCTTTGATGCAAAAATCAAGGAAAAAACCGGGCTTGTAGTTGATGCCTATTTCTCAGGGACCAAGGTCCGCTGGATTTTGGAAAATGTTGACGGAGCCCGCGAAGATGCCGAAAAAGGGGATCTCCTATTCGGCACGGTTGATTCGTGGCTAATCTGGAACTTAACTAAGGGCAAAGTTCATGTAACAGACTATTCAAATGCGTCAAGAACAATGCTCTTTAACATTCACACTCTACAGTGGGACGAAGAAATTCTAACTGAGATGAACATTCCCAAAAGCATGCTGCCCGAGGTCAAGCCCTCAAGTCATGTGTACGGAAATACCGATGCCACGATGCTCGGAGGCGAAATCAAAATTGCCGGCGTTGCAGGGGATCAGCAGGCGGCACTCTTTGGACAGTGCTGTTTTGAAGAAGGTATGGTAAAGAACACTTACGGGACGGGCTGCTTCATTCTCATGCAGACAGGGGAGAAGGCTATTGAATCCGAAAACGGGCTTTTGACCACCATAGCTTGGGGTGAAGGCGGCAAAGTCGAATACGCCTTGGAGGGGAGTGTCTTTATTGCAGGGGCTGCTATCCAATGGCTTAGAGATGGGCTTAGAATGATTGATAACGCAGCGCATACGGAGATGTACGCCGAGGCTGTCGAAGATTCAAACGGGGTCTATGTGGTTCCCGCCTTCGTGGGCCTAGGAGCCCCGTACTGGGATCAATATGCGCGCGGAATAATTGTCGGGCTTACCCGGGGCGTGGAGAAAGCTCATTTTGTCCGCGCCACACTGGAGTCTATGGCTTATCAGAGCTATGATGTTATAAAGGCTATGGAGGCTGACGCAGGAGTCGCCCTTAAAGCGATTAGGGTTGACGGCGGAGCGGCTGCAAATGATTTTCTAATGCAGTTTCAGTCAAACATTTTGGGGGTAGATGTAATCCGCCCGAAAGTAATTGAAACAACAGCTCTGGGTGCGGTGTACCTAGCGGGGCTCGCTGTGGGCTTTTACGCAGATAAAGACGATATCAAAAATAATGTTTCTTTGGACAAAACTTTTGTTTCCAACATGCCCACTGCAACCCGTGAGAAACTTGTTGCAGGCTGGCAGGAAGCTGTAAAACGCTCCTTCGGCTGGGAAAACCCTTAATTTTTTACTATTAAATAAGACAGGAGCGAGATTATATGATATATTTAAGTGAGTTTCTCGGTACCATGATTCTGGTTCTGCTAGGTGATTCCGTTGTAGCGAATGTAGCCCTAAAGGGCACCAAGGGTAACGGCTCGGGCTTTACCTTTGTCACCTTGGGCTGGATGGTAGCCGTTGCCGTGCCTGTTTTGATGTTCGGCTGGATAGGCGGGGCGCATTTTAACCCGGCTGTTACCTTAGGCCTGGCTGTGTCAGGAAACTTTGCCTGGTCATCAGTTGCGGGATATATAGGTTCACAGATGGCAGGCGGATTTTTCGGAGCAATACTCGTATACATTTTTTACCGTCAGCATTTCAATGCAACCGAAGACCAAGCTACAAAACTCGGAGTATTCTCCACAGGCCCTGCTATACGCAGCAAGCCCGATAACTGCATCAGCGAATTTATAGCTACATTCCTTCTTGTTTTCGCTGTGCTCATGGGACTTGCCCTAGCTCCGGAGGGCAATGCAGCAGGAGGTCTGGGCATCGCATGGATTATCCTTGCGCTCGGTACTGCCTTGGGGGGCACTACGGGCTATGCACTCAATCCCGCGCGTGACCTAAGCCCGAGGTTTGCACACTTTATTTTGCCCATAAAGGGCAAGGGGCATTCTGATTGGGGATATGCCTGGATTCCGACATTTATGCCGCTTCTAGGCGGAATATGCGCAGGAGTTGTTGTCCACCTTCTGCAACCGCACCTAGCTGCGTTTATGTAAGATTTTATCAAACAATATGAAATGAGGTGTAGTCAATGGATAAACTCAAAGGGACAAAGACAGAAGCCAATCTAAAAGCAGCCTTTGCCGGAGAATCCCAAGCAAGGGGTAAGTATCACTACTTTGCCGTCAAGGCAAGAGAAGAAGGTTACGACGCTATAGCCCGCTATTTTGACGAGACTGCGATAAACGAACAGGAGCACGCAAAAATTTGGTATAAGCATCTTTTTGGAATCAACTCAACAAAGGAAAATCTTCAGGTCGCCATTGAGGGTGAGCATGAAGAGAACACCTATATGTACCCCACCTTCGCCAAAGAGGCGAGGGATGAAGGTTTTGAAGGGATTGCTGTGCAGTTTGAGCAGATTGCAGGGATTGAAGAAATGCACGAAGAGCAGTTTAAGCAGTTTCTAAGTAGCATTGACACAATGAAGAAGGTGATTTCCAACAGGTGGAAGTGTCAGAACTGCGGTCATGTCGTGGAGGCAAAAGAGGCTCCTAACATATGCCCCGTCTGCACACATGCAGATATTCCGTGGTCAGGCTACAAGGCTTTTAAGCTGTGGGTTGAGCTATAGCCAAGCCAAAGATAGCCAGCTAAGTGATTTGACCAAAGATAAAATCCCCCCGCCGCCCAAACGCGGCGGGGGAATTTTATCTCGCCGGTATTTGCCCCGTCCAGCCTAGCGAGTGGCAG
>WQRL01000258.1 GCA_009786775.1 Oscillospiraceae bacterium | reverse complement strand
TTTAGTTCTCGTCCCGCCCCTGACCCCAGCGGAGAGCAGGGGGATTGTAAGAAAACTCAGGCAGCGTCTGGCTTTGAGCCCGAGTCAGGCAGGCGGCTTGCTGACGGTGTGACAGTGCTGGATGTTGGCTGTGGCAGCGGGATTTTGGCGGTTGCCGCCATCCTGTTAGGGGCAAAGTTTGCCTTTGGTACCGACATTGACCTCAAAGCCGTAGAAACTGCAATAGAAAACGCCGCTCTTAACAATGTGTCAGAGAAAACAAAATTCATTGCGGGGGATTTAGCCGGGCACACTACGCAGGCCTACGATATAGTTTGCGCCAATATAAGCGCTGACACAATAATCAAGTTTCTGCCGGAAGCCCCGAAGCTCCTTAAATCAGAAGGGTCGCTAATCCTATCAGGGATTATTAAAGACAGGACGCAGGATGTCCTAGATGCAGTTAGCCTAGCCGGGCTTGAAGTAAAACAGCAAACAGAAGAAAACGGCTGGGTGTGCATGGTGGCACATTATAAGCGCATTAAATCATATGCACAGGCAAGATCCAAACATCGTCGGTAAGGGGCAGGCGTTCTTTCGCAAGACAGATAACTGCTCCGGTTCCAACTTTCTTAGTGGGAATATTTTCAAGACAATGAAAGGCTTTGACCATAGCTTTTGACGGGTCACTTGTTGTTTTTATTTCCACTGGATGAAGATAGTCCCCGTCGGCCACAATCAAATCAATTTCGTTTTTATCCGTATCACGGTAATAATAAAGCGGAGGTTTTACGATGCCGTCATTATAGTAGCTTTTAAGAACTTCGGCGAAGACAAAAGTTTCGAAAATATGCCCCCACATCGCGCCGGCTGCTAGTTGTTGCGGGGTGTTCCAGCCTGTGAGCCAACAAGCAAGCCCTGTATCGAGAAAGTATAGTTTTGGTGTTTTGATCATCCGCTTATTGAGGTTATTGTAGTATGGCTCCAATAGATAAACGAGGCCGCTGGATTCCAGCACGGAGAGCCAAGAGCGGACAGTTTTTACATCTTTGCCACAGATTTCTGCAATGGTGGATAAATTCAGCATTTCGCCTGTTAAGGATGCGGCTGCTCTTACAAATTTTATAAACGCCGACTCGTCTTTTATATTCAAAACATCTTTGATGTCCTTCTCGATATAAGTTTGAAAGTAGGAACTATAGTAATCCGACCAGTCGTACAGGTCGCTTTCGGTTTCGTGAAGTTCTGGAAAAAAGCCTTTATGGATGGAGGAAACAATCTTCATGTAGTCAAAGGCACCAGCCTCGCGTTCCCTCTCGTTTGCCTGCTCCAGTGTAGGCAAAAATGGTTTTCGGTAAGTAACCCGGCTAAGTTCCCGCATGGATAATCCGAGCATTTTAATAACACCTGCCCGGCCCGCCAAGCTGTCACTGACATTTTTCATCAGGGTTATGCTTTGTGAACCTGTAAGATAAAATTGCCCTTTTGTTTTGTCTTCGTCAACAACATCTTTTATATAATCGAAAAGTTCTGCTGCCTTTTGTATCTCGTCTATAATAAGGGGTGGCTTATTTATATCAAAAAATAACGAAGGATTTTCCTTTGCGCTCTCCCTTACAAGAGGGCGGTTGAGTGTGAGGTAGTTTATGTCTTTGTAAACTTCTTTGAGCATTGTAGATTTGCCAGCTTGACGTGCGCCTGTTAAAACAATAACAGGTTTGCGCTTGGAAACTCTTGCGATTACAGGCTCTATGTGTCTGGGGATATACATCTGTGTTGCTCCTCCTAAGTCAGATTTCGATAATTTTGGAATGCAATTCCATTATAATCGAACGTCTGTGAAATATCAATGCTTTTCTCCACCGAAATTCTCTTCGCAAGTTGAGCGCACACCCCTCTTAGCACCTACTGCGGTGCAAATTACATGCCAGCCGGGCACGGGCGGGTGCTGTCCTCCTTTTGCCCAACTGCCACTTGTCATGTGGCAGAAATCGTGCTATTCTATTAACAGAATGTTCACAAAAAACTGGAAAAGAGGAATAGTCATGAAACTAATGTTTTACGGAGCCGCGCGGGAAGTCACAGGCAGTTGCCACGGTGTTGAAGCTGGCGGCAGAAGAGTGTTAGTAGACTGCGGCTTACAGCAAGGAGCTGACAATGGATTTGGACAGAGCTTCCCTTTTCACGCGGGAGAAATCGACAGTGTCGTAATTACCCACGCTCATATCGACCACTCAGGAAGGCTGCCCCTGCTGGTGAAGCAGGGCTTCAAAGGCAGTATTTATGCCACAGAGCCGACATGCAGGCTGCTGGAAATAATGCTCAGGGACAGCGCTCATATACAGGAGCTGGAGGCGAGCTGGAAAAGCAGAAAGTCAAAGCGCGCAGGCGATGAAACCGACGAACCTCTATACACCATGGCGGACGCAGAAAAGGTGTTCCCTTTGCTTGTGCCCTGCCGTCACGAAGATATTATTGAAATTGAAGAAGGAGTGTCTGTAAGGTTTACGGACGCGGGGCACCTGCTGGGTTCGTCCTATGTGGAGATGTGGCTTAAAGAAGGCAGCAACAGCAGAAAAATAGTTTTCTCCGGCGACATTGGGGCACCCAACCACCCCATGATCCGCGACCCGCAGTATATCAAAGAAGCCGACTATGTCGTGATGGAATCGACATACGGCGACAGGAGCCGCGAAGAGGATTTCGACACTGTTACAGAGCTTGCCAAAGTTATTGAAGCTACGCTTGTAAAAGGCGGCAATGTAATCTGCCCGTCCTTTGCAATAGGCAGGACACAGGACTTGCTGTACTATATCCGTGAGATAAAGGCCAGGGGGCTGGTAAAGCGTATTCCTGATTTTCCTGTGTATTTAGACAGTCCTCTTGCTACAGCCTGCACCAGAATATACTCAACCGACCTGAAAGATTATTTGGACGAAGAGGCTATCGCCTTGGTGCAGGCGGGGGTTGACCCACTCTCTTTTGAAGGGCTGCGGTTTGTGGAATCCGCTGACGAATCGAAGCTGCTAAATGACGACTGGACACCTAAAGTAATTATCTCATCAAGCGGCATGTGTGATGCAGGACGCATACGCCACCACCTCAAACATAATCTCTGGCGTGCGGAATCAACCGTTGTATTCACTGGGTTTCAGGCTCAAGGCACACTCGGGCGCATACTGGTTGACGGTGAATTGAGTGCGGTGAAGCTCTTCGGTGAGGAGATAGCCATCCGCTGCGAAATCCGCAACTTCCGAAGCATGAGTTCCCACGCTGACCGCGAGGGTCTTCTAAAGTGGATTGATGCCTTTGAAGAAAAACCCGAGAAGGTATTTGTCGTCCATGGTGAAAAAGAAATCTGCAAAGCCTTTACAGCCAGGCTTCTAGGTGAGGGCTACAACGCAATAGCGCCGAAATACACTTCAATTCACGACCTTCTCACGGGTGAAGTGATCTTCGAAGGCAAGGAACTTGTCTACCGCTCCGAGCAAAAAACTTTTGAGCAGCGCGAATCCGCAGTCTACCGCCGCTTAATGCTTGCAGGTACAAGGCTCATAGAAGTAATAACCCGCAACAAAGGCGGTGCAAACAAAGACTTAGCCAAGTTTGCAGACCAAATTGATTCAATGATTAAGAAGTGGGATAGGTAGCTTGCCTGCTCACAAGCCAGTCGGACACGGGCGGGGGCTCTGGGGGAAAGTTAAATGGCCGCAGTCTTGGAACACAAGTTTTGCAAGGCTTTCAAGGTTCTGCCAGAGTAGACGTGACTGACGGAGGCCGTTTCGCTTTTTCCCAGAGCCTCCGCCCGCGCCCGACGGATGGTTTAGGTG
>WQRL01000257.1 GCA_009786775.1 Oscillospiraceae bacterium | reverse complement strand
GGAGCTTGAGTTTCCGGCTTTGGCTCGTAGGGCACGGCTTCTACTACACCTTCTGCCGAAATGTCTTCCGGCTGTCCTGCAAGCCGTAAGCTGCTGCTAATCAGGATAGCTGACACCACTATTGCCGCAGCGAAAATAAGGACGCATGCTGCAATTATTATATACTTTTGCCTATCTGATTTGCTCATTTTTCGTTTACTCACCTTAAAGACAGCTTCTTTCAAAAATCCCAGCGCATAGAAAATTGCAAAATTTAGCCAAATTGCAAAAAACAGCCCTGCTTTAGCTTTTGGGATTATGTTCCAGCATTATTTTAACCTTTGGGATTGTAACATTTTTTCAAAAAAACCGCAAGTACGGGATTTGGGCGTGCCTGGGGCGGGTGCGCCTAGGCACGGCACTTAGAGGGGTGTGTGCTCATCTTGCTTCGGTCAGTTCCGGCATAAAGCCGGAATTCCCTTCGCAAGCTGAGCACACACCCCTCTAAGTGCCTACTGCCGTGGAGAGCTGAGTACTGAACATAAACCATCCGTCGGACATGGGCAAATGCTCTGTGAAAAAGTTAAGCGGCCTACGTCAGTCACGTCTACCCTGACAGAAACTTGAAAGAATTAGCTAAATTTGTGTTCCAGGACTGCGGCCGCTTCACTTTCCCCCAGAGCACCCGCCCATGTCCGACTGGCCTGTAAGCCCAAATAGGCTTCCCCGTTTACCATTTTCAAAAAATTCTTGACAAAATGGCTGTATCATAATAAATTACCCCTGATTAAGCAACCGGTTCAAATTCGGTTGTCGCCTCCACAGCTGGTGATCAGCATGCACATTGACAACTTTACTTTCTATTAGAGAGAATTAGACTCGATTCCCGACATCTTCGATGGGGAGACGGGGCGATGCTCAATGACGCAACCTGATACCAGTATGAAACAGTATTACCTCTTTGCGGTGACGCGCAAAGAGTTTTAGATGAAAGTTCCGTAAACCGACTAAATACTGAGATTTGAAAGGGGAAATATGGATATGAAGAACTTGAAAAAATACCTGGCATTACTACTGGCGGTAACGGTCATTATCGGCGCTATGGCACCGATAACGGCACTGGCGAGTCCGCCGTCGCAATGGCAGCCGCCCGAAACACCACCGGAAGATGGACTGACGGTCGCAGAAATCATGGCTCTGACAGTAGAAGGCGTATATGCGGCTCTAGGGCTGGATATGGCAGGCGCATCCGAAATGGAGCTGATAGGAGTCCAAGATACGATCGAACGCACTCAAGGACAAGCGGCCCTGATGGCGGGGACTCCTCTCTGGCAGATATTCTTCTTTGTGGAAGGTGCGAATCCGCCGTGGTCATCCTCAAGTGACAACAGGACTCTCCCGAGGCCGGGAGATTTTCTTTTTGGAGAAGGAGAGCTAGCTGTATGGTATATGATACTAGGTGGTGCTGCTATACATCCGGAATATGGCTTATTTGAAACGGACTATGCATACATAGCGTTAGTTGAGCCAGAATTCGCAAGGAGGGTGATGGATATTCATATGGTACTAAGAGGAAACGTCGAACTGCTAGAAGCTGTGGCTGTCTACGAAGACGGTACGAGGTTCTACGGGACGACAAATTTTTTTTATGACGGAATGATCGTGACTCTCGCTATCGATAACCCGCCACAAGGTCAAGCGGCAGAAATCTACTTCTCGTGGAGACTGACGAATGGGGGCCAAGGGGTATGGGCGGGGAAGTTTATCAATGAGCGGGGGCAGTTTGCGACTGTGGCGCCGGCATGGATGACATCGGCGTCTCCGCACACTGCGACAAGCAGGCCGGCAGCAACGCAGCTACTGACAGATTACTTTATTTTCCGTGACGGTATCGTGCCTGGTTCTATTGTGGGATTGCGACCAGGGATGAGAGTACCACTACCATCGGATATGGGCGACCCGCCGCATCCTCCGCGTGATGAGGTCGCAGTCCTGATGAACGGCATACCAATGACCTTTGACGTACCACCGAGAATAGTGGATGGCAGAACTCTGGTTCCATTTCGCACTATATTTGAGGCGCTGGGTGCGACGGTCCATTGGAATCCCGCTACACAGACCGTCACTGGTTCTAATGGCACCACGACCATCGTGATGCCTATTGGCAGCAGATACCCAACTGTCAATGGTCAGGTCATCCCTCTGGATGTACCAGCCGAGATAGTTGATGGCAGGACGCTCGTCCCACTCCGTTTCGTCTCCGAGAACTTCGGAGTTACCGTAAACTGGAACGCCGAAACTCGGCAGGTTACTATTACTTCATAAGACGCACAGTTTGCGCCATTCGTTTAATTCAATATCCCAGCAAGCAGAGTATATTTAGTCCGCGATGTTGTAAACGGGCGGATGAAATATATCTCTGCTTGCTGCATTGTTAACCGTTTTTGATTTTGTCTTATATTTGTGAAATTCCAAGCCGGAAATGGCCGGGGTGTTTTCGGCTTGTTGCAGTGGGTTTGGCTGATTTGTTAAGACAATTTCATAAACGGATAGTTAAGACAGAATCACAGACGGACAGGGATAGTGTAATGGTTACAGTCACAGCAAATGTAGCTTCGGCGAAGCGGCAGCCACACGCCCATCAGATCCACAAATTCCCATCTCGCTATTGCTTTTCTTATAAGATGTGGTAAGATATTCGAATGTCAAAACAATACATTTTTATTGATGACTCTGGAGATACGGGGTTTAAGAAATCCTCCTCCAGCCACTTCCTGATAGCCGCTGTAATAGTTGTAGATGAGGAAAAGAAACAATTACTCAATGATGCGATTACACTGTTTCGCCGCAATCTCGGCTGGTACGAGTTGGATGAGTTCAAATTCAGCATCACAAATAAGAAAACCGTTCTCAAGCTCATTGATTTCATCAAAGAGTTTGACTTTTCTGCGCAAGTCATGGTGCTTGACAAAGCGAAACTCACTGCAGAGAACATTCCGAAAGATAAAGCAACTCTGTATTACCGTGTGGTAAAAGAGTTGCTATTAAAACTGAAGCTAACTGACCCTGTAATTACAATTGATGGTCGTGCTGGTAAGCAGTACGCTAAAGAAATCAAAACTTATCTGCGGCAGAGCTTGCGGGAGGCTGGTGTACATGGCTCAAGAATATACCTCGTTGACTCTCGCAAAAATTCACTTGTGCAATTAGCAGACATAGTTGCCGGCTCAGTGTCGCGTTCATACAGCACGGACAAGACTGATTCCGCAGTCTACATTAAAGCACTTGGCAATAAAATCACAAAAATCCACGAATTTGAAACATAAAACGGAGCCGGCTCTATCCCTTTCGGGCAGGCCACCATCCGGTGACTTTTTGAGCCGACTCAACTGTACCCTCATTTTATATCAAACAAGAGCGGATTGTCAATACTCTCAGTAGTTTTTATTAGGATAAAGCGAAACTAGCCCTATCTCTTTCGCGCAGGCATCCATCCGGACGCTTTTTTGGCTAGCTTCTTTGTGCCTACATTATACCAAAGAGTAAAACCAACAAGCAATTTTTTAATGCTTCAAACAGGCTTGGGCTAAAACTTAAAATTGCTAACCCTGTATCATGGTTTATGGAGGTAACTGAAGATGAATAGCAATGTAAGGACTACAGCTACAGCAAATGTAGCGGAGCCGAAGGGGGCGGAGGGGGAAATACCGCGGACGTAGTCTGGAACACAAGTTTTGGATGTAATATAAAGTTTCCGCCGGGATAGACGTGACTGACGAAGGCCGCGGTATTTTTCCCGCCGCACCCTTCGGCGAAGCGGCGGCCACCCC
>WQRL01000256.1 GCA_009786775.1 Oscillospiraceae bacterium | reverse complement strand
TGGCCACCATGTTCGGGCAGTCCGCCTTCGCCGAATACGCCATCGTCCATGAGCGCACAGCCGTCAAGGTGCCAGATAACATACCACTTGAAATTACCGGACCTCTCGGCTGCGGCATCCAGACAGGTGCCGGAGCTGTGTGGAACCGCCTTAGGCCGCGCCCCGGCTCATCCATAGCCGTTTTCGGCTGCGGCAGTGTTGGGCTGAGCGCAATAATGGCCGCTAAAGTATCAGGCTGCGGCATGATTATCGGAGTGGACAGGACCGACTCCCGGCTAGAGATGGCCCTTGAGCTGGGGGCTACACATGTTGTAGACACCTCCCAAACTCCCGATGCTGTCGCAGAAATCCGTAAATTAACAGATTTGGGAGCTGACTGCGCAATTGACACAACAGGCAACGCCCTGTGTACAAGGATGTCACTGCAATGCACAAGGCCGGGCAGCGACACTGTTGTGGTGGGCGGCGGCGGTGATATCGTCATAAATGTTGAACTCGACCTGATGAGTGTTTCAAAGTCACTCATAGGCGTCGTGGAAGGGGATTCTAACCCCAAGGTATTTATACCTGAAATTTTGGAGCATTACCAAAAGGGCAGATTCCCATTTGACAAGCTCATCTCATATTACAGCTTTGATCAAATAAGTGAGGCTATGTCCGATACTCACAGTGGGAAAGCCATTAAGGCTGTTTTGAAAATGCTGTAAAAGCAGGCTAAATGCTCTCTCTTATACTCCTTGCAAACTCATATACAGGCTCAATGCAATCACACCCGTGTTCGGCTACAAGCCTTACTATGGCACTGCCGACAATCACTCCATCAGAAAACGCCGCCATGTCGCGGGCCTGCCCGGGAGTTGAGATGCCAAAGCCCACTGCACATGGTATGCTGCTGACCTTTTTGACCTGGGATATCATCTGTTTTGCGCTATCATCCAACGTGCTCCGGGCGCCTGTTACACCCAGTGATGAAACACAGTAGAGAAATCCGCTTGAATTTTCTGCTATCTTCGTGATGCGCTCCTCCGTTGTAGGGGCTATTAGTGAAATTAGCTCTATCTCACAGGCTTTGCACGGCACAAGCAGCTCTTCACGCTCGGCATAGGGCAGGTCGGGCACTATTAGCCCATCCAGCCCGGCTTCGGAAGCTCTGCTCAGAAACCTCTTTATCCCATAGGAAAACACGGGATTATAATAGGTCATAAACAAAATCGGGATTTCAAAANCGCCGCGCACCCGCGCCACTAAATCAAATAGGCTATCCACCGTACAGCCGCCGGCAAGTGCCCTGTAGCTCGCCGCTTCTATCACAGGCCCCTCTGCTACAGGGTCTGAGAAAGGAATGCCTATCTCAATAGCGCTCGCCCCTGCATCCCGCAGGGCATAGAGCAGTTTTTCTGTCGTTTCGGTATCTGGGTCGCCCCCTGTGATAAATGGTATAAAAGCCTTTTCCCCAGAGAATGCCCTGCTAATCCTATTCACTTAAACTTACCCCCTTATACCTGGCTATAGCCGCCACGTCCTTGTCGCCCCTGCCTGAAAGCGTCACCACCAGCACCTTGTCACGGCTGAGGGTGGGTGCATATTTCATCACATACGCCAGTGCATGCGCACTTTCGATAGCGGGTATAATCCCCTCAGTCCGCGCCAAATACTCAAAGGCCTCCACCGCCTCATCATCTGTAACCGCCACATACTTAGCCCTGCCCAGGTCGTGGAGATGGGCATGCTCCGGACCTATCCCGGGGTAGTCCAGCCCTGCGGAAATGGAGTGTACCGGAGCAATCTGCCCAAACTCATCTTGACAGAAATAAGACTTCATGCCGTGGAAAACCCCCAAAGAGCCGGTTGCAATAGTGGCCGCATTTTTCGGAGTATCAATACCCTGCCCTACGGCCTCACAACCTATAAGCCCTACGTCCGTATCCTCGATAAAATCATAAAATGTCCCAATTGCATTGCTTCCGCCGCCCACGCAGGCCACTACGAAATCCGGAAGCCTGCCGAATTTCTCAACGCACTGCCGTTTTATCTCCTTGCCTATAACCGACTGAAAATCGCGCACTATAGTGGGAAAGGGGTGGGGACCCATCACAGAACCCAGACAGTAGTAAGTATCCTCTGACCTGCTGGCCCATTCACGCAAAGTTGCATTTACAGCATCCTTTAACGTAGCTGTGCCTGAGGTTACAGCATGAACCCTCGCTCCTAAGAGCTCCATGCGGAACACGTTGAGCGCCTGCCGCTCCGTGTCCTCCTTGCCCATGTAAACCTCACACTCCATACCCATTAAAGCCGCCGCCGTGGCCGTGGCTACACCGTGCTGCCCCGCCCCCGTTTCAGCAATTATGCGCTTTTTGCCCATTTTCTTAGCCAAAAGCACTTGACCTAGCACATTGTTTATCTTGTGTGAACCTGTATGATTGAGGTCCTCACGCTTTAAGTATATCTGTGCACCACCCAAGTCCTCCGTCATTTTTTTAGCAAAATAAAGAACTGACGGCCTGCCTGCATATTCATTAAAAAGCCTATTTAGCTCTGAAATAAACTCGGGGTCAATGCGCCACCGCTCATATGCCGCCTCCAAATCAATCACGGCTTTCATCAGCGTTTCAGGCACATACTGCCCCCCATGGACTCCAAATCTCCCTTTTGACATGTGCATCACTCCTATACAAATAAAAAATCCCTGACAGAGCTTAAAAACTCTGTCAGGGACGAATTTACTAATCCGCGGTACCACCCTGCTTCACGAAAAATTCGTGCGCTCACCGATGTGCCATCACACATCCGGCAACTGACGTATGCCCACACGTCGCGAAATACTCGGCAGCCTGCCTTTAATCCGCGCCCTCAATGGCCCATTATGATATCCCGCATCTCCGCCCGGCTCACAGCCCCCCGGACTCTCTGAAAGGCGCGTAAATACCTTTACTCCCATCTCATCGGTTTAATTACCGCAAACTTTAACACATAAAAGCGCTATTTGTCAAGATTTTTTCACAGAGCATCTGCCCATGTCCGACGGACGGTTTTCGCTAGTCAGGACATAAACCGCGCCCAAATCCATCTTGACCCTCAATAATTTAGGTGTTATTATGTTACTGGATTATCTAAATCTACCAAAATAATTGCCGGAGGGGCAGGATTTTATGAACAAATTCAATGAACTTTACAACCAAAAACTAATGACGACCGAGCAGGTTGCGAAAATGGCCGAATCGGGCTGGAATATCTGTTCGGATATTGGCATTTCAATTCCATTTGCCATTTACGATGCCATAGGCAAGCGGGTGAGGGAGGGCGAACTGGAAAATTTGACAATGCAAAACTTCCTCGATGTGCAAGAGCTCCCATGCTTTGAGCATGACCTAAGCGGTAAAATCAAAGGAGTTTCATGGTTTTCAGGTGCCGCCGGGCGCAAAGCCATCAATGCAGGACACGCCGATTTAATGCCCAATTATTTGCGTGACACTCCCGCGTTATATAGGGACTATATAGACGTGGACGCGTTTTTCACAATGGTCTCCCCTATGGATAAACACGGTTATTTCAGCACATGCAATGCCGCGTGCAGTTTTGCCATAGCACGCAAAGCAAAGCACATTTTCCTTCAAGTAAACGAAAATATGCCCCGCTCAGCATACACCTCATTTATTCATATCTCACAGGTCACAGCCCTTTGTGAGAATAATACCCCTCTGGCCGAAAGCCTGCCCGGCGATGCCGATGAGGATGGCAAGACAATCGGGGAACTGATTGCCGCTGAGATTCCAAACGGCTCCACAATTCAGCTTGGCATAGGCAATATCCCAAATGCTGT
>WQRL01000255.1 GCA_009786775.1 Oscillospiraceae bacterium | reverse complement strand
ACCAAGGCGATGACAACGGCAGTGCGGAAGACCTCGGCGGAGGCCAAGATGCGGATGGTGAGGGGTATAGCTCTGATGAGGATCCCCGCAATGGCGAAGATTCAGGTGAGCCTGAACAGGAGGCTCCGCCGGAAGAAAATCTGGGCGCAGGCGGGATTGCAGCACCAGATTTCATGGTGAGAAACAGCGATTTCGACGAGGTCAGGCTCTCAGACTACCTGGGCAAACCGGTGATTATCAGCTTCTGGGCAAGTTGGTGCGGTGCATGCTCAGCGCAGATGCCGGGATTTAACAATGTGTTTGAAGAAGTGGGTGACGAGGTGCATTTTATGATGGTAAACCTCACGGACGGTGCGCGTGAAACAAGAGCGTCAGCCGAGGGTTACATCGAGCAGCACGGCTATACTTTCCCAATCTATTTTGACACGGAGCAAGAGGCCGCAATAGCCTACATCATCAGATCAATTCCGGCCACATTCTTTGTCGATTCACAGGGCTATCTCCAAGCCCAAGCCACAGGGATGATTGACGAATCCGCACTTCGGAGAGGGATTGCCCTGATTTCATAATCAGCTCAAGTCAAACGCAGCCCTTGCATGCCCCTTGCATGCAAAGGCTGCGTTTCAAATTGACTCGCCCAGCCCCTTTTGAATTTTATTGATATTATCAATTGAATCCCCCACGGCCATGTGATATACTTACTCACTAAAGCATTTGGCGGCAGGGGGTAAGTTTGTTTTGCCCGTTAAGCCGCAATATTTGATTGATTAGAGAGGATGAATATAACAATGGCACAACGCAAAGTTATAATAATCGGTGCGGCAGGCAGGGACTTCCATAATTTCAACACCTATTACAGAGATAACCCGGAGTTTGATGTCGTTGCGTTTACAGCGGCGCAGATTCCTGATATCGCTGACCGCAAATATCCCGCATCCCTAGCAGGTGGGCTATATCCAAACGGTATACCGATTCATGAAGAGTCGGAACTTGAAAGCCTTATAAAAAAACTCGATGTTGATGAATGCGTGTTCTCGTACAGCGATGTGCCCTATAACTATGTGATGGGCCTGGGGGCAAGGGTAAACGCAGCAGGGGCGGCGTTTTCGATGCTAGGGCATAAGAACACCATGATTAAAAGTACAAAGCCTGTAGTGGCAGTGGGCGCTGTCCGTACAGGATGCGGCAAAAGCCAGACCTCCCGCCGCGTGGCTGAAATTCTAATGGGCGCAGGCCTGAAAGTAATTGCCATCCGCCACCCGATGCCCTATGGCGACTTGGAGGCACAGAAGGTTCAGCGTTTTGCAGCAATTGAGGATCTCGCAAAGCACAACTGTACAATTGAAGAGATGGAAGAGTATGAACCCCATATCGCACGGGGCAATGTGATTTACGCCGGCGTGGACTATGAGGCTATTTTGCGGGCTGCCGAGAATGACCCCGACGGCTGTGATGTTATACTGTGGGACGGTGGCAACAATGACTTCCCGTTCTATGAGCCTGATGTTATGATTACCGTGACAGACCCGCACCGCCCGGGCCACGAGCTCTCCTACTACCCCGGTGAAGTGACCCTGCGCCTTGCGGATGCAGTTGTTATAAATAAAATTGACAGTGCCGATTTTGAAAACATTCTTTCTGTAAGGGAGAGTATCGAAAGAGTAAATCCTGAGGCGGTAGTTGTGGATGCAGCTTCAACCATCAGCGTTGACAACCCCAGTGCCATAAAGGGTAAACGCGTGCTTGTAATTGAAGACGGCCCGACCCTAACACATGGCGAAATGAAAATCGGAGCGGGAATTGTGGCGGCAAAGCGCTTTGGCGCAGCGGAGATAATCGACCCAAGGCCATATGCCGTGGGCAAAATAGCTGAAACATTTCAAATTTATCCCGGAATCGGCAACTTGCTCCCCGCGATGGGCTACGGCGAGGAGCAAATGGCAGACCTTCAAGCGACAATTGACAACACAGACTGTGACTCAGTAGTTATCGCCACACCGATTGACCTAGGGCGTGTAATTAAAATCAGCAAACCTCACACCCGTGTCGCATATGAGCTGCAAGAAATAGGGCATCCCGATGTAGAGGATATTTTGAAGAGCCTAATAGAGAAAATAAAAGGCTAGCTTATAAGGTTAATTCATTTTGTGAGGTCAAATGCGTGATTTGAAGTTTAAGCTGCCCGGTAACGAAACGGTAACCCTCACCGGGCAGACTATTGATAATCTAATATGTGCCGGCGACGGGGATGCGGCGCTCCTGTACCTGTATATCCTAAAGACACACGCCCAGTGCTCCGCTGCTTCGGCTGCGAAAGCCCTCAAGAAGAGCGCTAGTGAACTTGAGGCGGCTATGAGCACTCTGGCGCGCTTGGGCCTGGTTCAACTGGGCGATTATGCGCATGAGGATGGAGTCAAGACACCCCCTGTGCCCCCAGCGGCAGGCATGCAGGCCGGCAATCCCGGCAGTTCAGGCAGCCCTGGAGGCCCAGCTGGGAAGGAATCTCTGGAGGATCTCCAGCTCAGGCATTCTGTGAGCGATATGCAGAGGGAGCTAAACTCCGGCTCTGCCTTTTCCCACATTGTTGAAGAAGCCCAGCGCAGCCTCGGCAAGATTTTATCTCCAGAGGAAGCACTGCGCCTTTTCGGCATGTATGACAGCCTGAAAATGGAGCCTGAAGTAATTTTGCACCTGATTACCCACTGTATTTCTGAGAGCAGGATTAGGGGCAGCGGACGCATGCCCTCAATCCGGTACATAGAGAAGGCGGCCTATACATGGGAGCGCGAAGGTATCGTGACCCTCGACTGTGCTGAGAAATACCTAAAGGAGCTTGACAACAAGCGGAGTATGCGCGGTGAAATGAAGATCGCGATGCAGATAACGGGCAGGCAATTTACCGAAACAGAGGCGCGCTATGTGGATGGCTGGATTTCGATGGGATTTGGTCCGGAGGCTATAGCAATCGCCTATGACAGGACAGTTGTAAAAACAGGGAAGCTCGCATGGAAGTACATGGACTCTATAATAAATAGCTGGTATAATAAAAAGCTGATGACACCTGAGGATATTATAAACAAAGACAAGCGGTATGAAAAAAATGGCAGCAGGAGTGCCCCCNGGGCTATGTCAGAAAANTTCGGTTCGGCTGACGAAGAAGAGATGCTCCGGCTGCAAAAACTTCTGGATAAAACCAAGGTGGATTAAAGAGGAATGTGCATATGGCTATTGACGGCAAAATTCTTGCAAGAGCAAAGGAAAAACTTGAAGAAAAGCGCAAGCTAAAAGAGGAACGTTACGAGCGCAGGCTTGAGCAGGCCTATGCAGGAGCTCCGCAAATCCGCGTCATAGACGCTGAAATCAGGCAGACTATGGCCGACCTCGTGGGAGTTGCCCTAGGCATGAACAACCAAGGTTCTGAGGAAATCAGGAGCAGAAACTTAGAGCTGCAAGAGCAGCGCTACATGGAACTGCGCCGGGCTGGATTTCCCCAGGGCTTTCTTGACGATGAATACATGTGCAGTGTTTGCAGTGACACGGGCTATGATGGAAGTAAAATTTGCCGCTGCCTTATGGAACTATACAAGGAAGAACAGAGGAAGGCTCTGAGCAGCCTTCTGAAACTGGGCGACGAAACATTTGACAGTTTTGACCTGTCCTACTATGACGACAGGCCATCCGCAGATACAGGCATCTCTTCGCGCAGGATTATGGAGATAATCTATGAAACCTGCGTTGAGTATGCGCGCAAATTCGGCAAGAAATCCATGAACCTCTTTTTCAACGGAGCTCCCGGGCTGGGCAAGACATTTCTCTCAACCTGCATTGCGGGGGTT
>WQRL01000254.1 GCA_009786775.1 Oscillospiraceae bacterium | reverse complement strand
CCCAGAGTCTCCTCCTGCCACTTGCCCCAGTCCGTAGTTTTGGTAAATGGCAGCTTCGGCCCTTCTAAGTAACCAGCCTGTGTATACCTGCCGCTGAGCCCGCAACGGCAGGCAAAACCGTCGCCTTTAGACTTGATGTACCCTATACCTTTGCAGCTCGGGCATAGGTATAGGGACACTTCAATGTTCTCAGCCAGATTTTCACCCTTGTATTTTACAAGGTTTTCTTTCTGGCTCTCATAGGCGTCCACATAGATGTCAGTATTTATTTTTCCAATTAGCTCATCTTCTGACATAGCCGCAACTTCATCTGCCAAATACTTGTTTACAATGGCTCCTGACATTTTGCCCTTGCGCATTTTGGTAGACCAGCGCGGAGAGGTGAAGTACCCTCCCTCAAGTTTAAATGTTATAACATCCACACGGCACTGCTTAGCGAGCTTCACAACTGAGCTTGCCGAATGCACAGTGGTGCCCGAAAACGACCTGTCACCCTCTGGAAAAAGGCACACGTTCGCTCCGGCACTCAGCCTGTGCATCACTTCTTTTATAGCATTTATATCCGTTTTCGTTTTGTTAAAGGGGATTGGACTATAGACCGTCCTTAGAACCTTTGAACCAAAACCTGCGCGAAAGGCGTGTTCGCTTGCAAGAAAGTACATATGCTTTCTAAAAGCCAGCGTCACAAGAAGGGGGTCAAAATTTGTGGTGTGATTTGATAATACTAGCGTGGGTCTGTCAATATCGTTTGAAATGTGGCATTTATATTTCATTTTATTTTTCAGAAAAGGGCCTGCCACTATTTTTGTAAGTTTAATCATAAACCGATGAAACATGTAGTTTTTCATCTATCTCTTCCTTATTTTATTCCTCTACATTCAAGGTAATACCTCTTGTCTTTTGCATGGCCGACAGAGAAGCTCTTTTTGGGAAACACGCCCCGCGCGGCTACTGTTTCAAAGAATTCTGATTTTACCATAGCTGGAAGGACGAGTCCAACATTATTTTTGCAATCAGCCAGCTTCATCACGGAATCCTCTCCGTGGATATAGTCAATCCGGGCATTTTCGCTCTTTGCATAATCATCGAGAAAGTCCTGCATAGCGGAGAGCATATCACCTATGCACTGCGCCCCGATACCTATTTCGCCCTTTTTCCCCTCGCTTACCCAGCGTATAATATAATCGGTTCCAGGCTGCATGGCCTTTGTAAAATCATCTACAAATTTCGCGGGGTCCACGTCGAACAAAACCCGGTGAATCGCCTCAAAGTCGATAGCTCCGTCATAGACATTATTTAGCTCCACGAGAGCCTTCGATGCGGGGTGATTTGCAGCCTCGTCCTCACTAAGGGTCTTTTTAAGTTCCTCCCAGTACACCTTGGCCGCCGCTAGGGAATGGTTGCCATCGCCCATTACCATGAGCATGCCGCTTTCATCATTTAGGGCGTTTATGGAGGCCATCACAGCCTCCGCGTCCCCGCCGGCTACTCGCATTGCTTTTATATGCCCGCCGCCTTCCATGAGGTTAAAGTCATAGACCGGCTGGAGGCTATCCGCCTTTTGCGCAAGCTGCCCCAGGACTGTATTTCCCGGATCATCAATGAAGGTCATTATGTGCGGAAGTTCAAGCCTTGCTGTGCGCCTTATGCTAATGCGCGGGGGCAGCCTGTCTAAGACCGTGCCCTCGCTGGCTCTTACAGCCGATGCCGTGCCTGTAAAATCATAGCAGTCAAGGTCAATCGCACCCACTAGCCCTTGGCGTACGCGCCCGTCAGGCTGAGTGCGCTCAAGGTAAATAAAGCTGTCAGAAACTTCGTAAAACAGGCCGCTGTCTAGGTACTCTCCCATTGTGGCGCTGATTTTTTTAGTTTCCTCAGCTTCGTCAAGCTCTTCAAGAAATGCCTCGGGGATTATCATTTTCAAAGTGGAAGGCTCTTCTCCCACAATGTCACCCACCCGCTCCCAGTAATCACGTTCAGACGAAAACTGGTCACAGGCCACGACGCTCCATTTTTCCATAGAAATGCCTTGGGGAAGTAAAATATTTGCTGGTGTAAAGATGTTCTTTTTCATAATGACTCTCCGTGAAATAGTTATATTATAGTAGTAGTGCAGCTGCACTTTGGGCTCATGCCAAGTAGTGTGGGCACAGGTTCAAAGCGCCCGTCTTTTGGCGGATTTTTCGCCATTTTGCGTTAAACGTTAAATTTCTTCAAATACCCTGCGCAGCTCCTTGATGTACTCAGGGGAGGTTCCGCAGCAGCCTCCGATTAGTTTTGCTCCGATTGCAGCGTAAGGCTTCATCTGCGCCGCAAAATCGGCAGGCCCAGTGTCATAGCCCCCTGTAACGCTATCGGGAAGCCCTGCGTTGGGCTTAATTATGAGCGGGAGCTTCGTTGCGGCCGCTATCCGGGAAGCCGTCTGGAGCATCTCTGAGGGCTCTAAGGAACAGTTTATACCAATTGCCGCCGCACCGCAAGCCTCCGCCGTCTCCGCAAAAAACTCAGGCGTACAGCCCATGAATGTGCGCCCTGACTTATCAAAGGTCATAGTGGCCAGAACCGGCAGCTTGGTGTTCTCCGCCACTGCCAGAATTGCCGCCTTCATCTCGCCTATATCGCTCATGGTTTCAATCGCGGCAAAGTCGGCTCCCGCCTTCTCCCCTGCCACGGCTTGCTGGCGGAAAAGCTCATAAGCTCTCTCGGCTTCAAGTTCCCCCATGGGCTCTAAAAGCTGGCCTGTCGGCCCGATATCTAAGGCCACCTTGGCCCGGCCTGCACAGGCGCGCTTAGCGATTTCAACACCTGCCGTAATTACCTCCTCGGGAGTGTACCCGCTCCCCTCTAGCGCATCGGCGTTACATCCGAATGTATTAGAGCAGACGATGTCACTTCCCGCCTCCACATATAGCCTGTGCACCTGCTCTACAGCCTCGGGTGCGGTTATATTCATAAGGTCAGGCCGCTCCCCTGGTTTTGCTCCTAGTTTTTGCAGCATTGTGCCATTGGCTCCATCGTAAAAAACGAATTTAGTATTTTCAAATAGCATTTTATTACTCCCAGTTTGTGATAATCATTTCTAATTGAAATATCTCATACATTGTGATATTATTCAAGTACTTAATAGATTGGGGGACAAGCAGATGGAAAAGATTCTACTGACCATCAGCCGCGAGTACGGCAGCGGAGGGAGGAAAATCGGCATGGCGCTTGCCGCCGAGCTTGGCATTCCATATTACAACGATGAAATCCGTACCCTCACTGCGCAAAAGAGCGGTCTCTCCGAAGACTTCATTGCTAAAAGCGCAGAAAACCTGCCCAACACGTTTTTGCACAACTTAAACTATTCAGCATATTCCAGTTACGACTCTATATCTTTTTACGATATCCCTGTCACAGACAAGCTCTTTTTGGCCCAGTCTGAGGTCATCAAAGAACTTGCGGCCGGGGGCAGTTGCATTATAGTCGGACGGTGCGCTGACTTCGTTTTGAGGGATGAGCCGGGCCTTGTCAAGGTCTTTATCTGGGGTGAAACAGAGGACAGGGTGCGCTATGCCGTCGAGAACTACGAGCTTTCGCCTGAAAAGGCCGCCGACAGGCTAAAGAAGATTGACAAGAGCAGGACAAATTATTACAAATACTACACCAACCGCCAGTGGGAGAACATAAACAATTTTGACTTGGTCATAAATTCATCTTTCACCGGCATTGATGGCGCAGTCGCCATCATAAAGACCATGCTCGAAACTAAGGGGGTTTAAGCATACGCGATGTATAAAAATAAGTTAAAAAGACTTCTAAAAACTACAGCCGCCATAGCGCTTGCAGCCATCCTG